>JAUWLG010000075.1 GCA_030613795.1 Helicobacteraceae bacterium | reverse complement strand
AAGATCTCCGTCGAACCACTCTGCAGCGGCACATGCATCGACTTACAGATCTTAGGATTTTTAGCGAATTCTTCGATAAACTCATCATCCATATGCAGCGGGTGCGGTGAGGTAAAACGAATACGTTCAAGACCCTCTATTTCACTGATAAGACGCAGCAGTTCAGTAAAATTGACCTTCTCATGGTCACCCGAAAAACGACGCCCGTAATTGTTGACATTCTGACCCAGTAAGAAGATCTCTTTTGCCCCTGCTGCCACAGCTTTCGCAGCCTCTTTGACAATCAGGTCAGCCGGAATAGAGATCTCGTCACCACGTGTTTTCGGGACGATGCAGAAGGTACAGCTTTTATCACAACCGATAGAGATGTTAATAAAGGCTTTAAAAGGGGATGATCGGAAATCTTTAAAGGCAAAGTCAGACTCATCGTAGTTGATGTCGATCTCAACTGCCTTGTCTTTTTCAACGACCTCTGCGATCTTGGAGACATTACGTGCACCAAGCACAAAGTTGACATAGGGGGCACGCTTGATGATATCTTTACCGAGGTGAGAGGCTGTACAACCGGCAACACCGATCTTAGCACCCTCTTTTTTCTTTTTGTTGAAGACACCTAGTTCTGAAAAGAGTTTGTGAACAGGGCGTTCACGTACCGAACAGGTGTTGATAATAATGAGATCAGCCTCTTCCGAGTTCGTTGTGATCTCGTAAGGCTCTTTGGCGTTAAGTTCAGCGATCATATGTTCGCTGTCACGAACATTCATCTGACAGCCCAAGGTCTCTATAAACAGCTTTTTAGACATTAATTCAACTAAACCTTATAAGATGTGTACTTCGTACATATACTCATTGTCCGCAAGGCCATAACGCACCTCACGCATGTAAAAGCTTTTGCCGTCATTTTCAAAATGATCTTGAAGTGAAAGAAGGTCTTTATGTGAGTTGTCACGATCAAAATAAAGAATCACTGTTCCCTCTTTTTTAACCATCTCTTCAATCTTTTTAACATCTATCTTCTTTGGTTTTGACTTAACGTCAGTACGGGCGATTTTAAGCTCCATCACAATCCTTTGTGCAGTTTGTATTATTATCTGCATTATAACCCCCAAAGGGTTAATTTTTGCATAAATCCGCCACTCACTTTTTAATGATGGCGGTAAATTTACTAATTTTGCCTATTTTAGGGCAATAAATACAAGAAACAGACCTTTCATCTTTTCTAGAGTCCGCAATTTTATTGTACTATTTTAGAACAGTTTACAGCCGTTTTAATATATGATTAATCAGAGTAAAATCAATTTATGCTATAATTTTGACCTTCCTAGAAATGAATCACAAAACATCTTTTTTTGGAACAAACCAAGGGCTTTTCTAATGACTTAAGTTGATTTTCGACTTGGATCATTAGAGAAACCCTGAATTAATATTTACGGAGATAATTATGGAAAATATATTAGATATTATTGATGCACTGGCTCATGAAAAAGGGCTCAGTCCTGAAAATGTCAAAGTTGCACTGAAAAATGCTTTTATCAAAACGGCACAACGTCTGATCAATGAAGATTTCACTTTCGCTGCAGAGATCGATGAAGAGACAAAAAGTATTCGTGTTTATCAGACTATCACGGTTGTAGATGATGAAGACGATGACAATCTCTACACTGAAGAGGGTGATGTCAACCAAGGTTTCATCTCTCTTACACGTGCCCGTGAAGAGGTTGATCCTGATGTTGATATCGGAGATGAGTTCCAGATCGAACACGACATCGAGAGTCATGGCCGTACTGCGGCAATGACACTTTACCGTGAGATCGAGTACCATGTTCAACGCCTGGTCGAAGATGAGCTTTACAACAAATACAAAGAGAAGATCGGTACGATCGTCAATGGCCGTGTGACACGTGTTGATGACAAAAACACAACATACATCGAGATGGATGAAGTACGTGCTGTGCTACCGATGAAAAGCCGTATAAAAGGTGAAGCATTTGTTGTTGGTGATGTCGTTAGAGCCGTTGTCCGCCGTGTCAACATCGACAAGGTAAACGGTATCCAGATCGAGCTTTCTCGTACTTCTCCTAAATTCCTTGAAGGTCTTTTAGCTCTTGAAGTACCTGAGATCGCCGACGAAGTGGTACTGATCGAAAAAGCGGCTCGCATCCCAGGTGAACGTGCTAAGATTGCACTTCTTTCTATGCATCCACAAGTTGACCCGGTTGGAGCAACTGTTGGTGTTAAAGGGGTACGTATCAACGCCGTTAGTGAAGAGCTACTTGGCGAGAACATCGACTGTATCGAGTACTCAACTGTACCGGAACTATTTATTGCACGTGCTATGAGCCCGGCGATCATCAATGCCGTCACAATTGAAGGTGAAGCAGACAATGAAGAGAACCCATTAAAAGCAATCGTGACCCTACCGTCTGACCAAAAGTCAAAAGCTATCGGTAAAAGCGGTATCAATATCCGTCTTGCGTCTATGCTGACAGGCTACACTATCGAACTTGTTGAACAAGCTGGTGGTGAGACTGCAGAAGCAACAGCTAAAGCAGAAGAGAAGAAAGATGACCTCTCTTCTCTTGAAGCACTGTTTGGTTAGGCCACTATCAATTTAAGAACGCCAAAGGAGCAAAGCCCCTTTGACTACGCTATCACTGAGTTCTCTTACGATTCGGCATTTTACGATACAAAATTTAGTTTCGTCCTGCATAGAGCTTTAGCTCTTTAAGTGCCTCACATGCACTGCATTGTTGATGCTTGTCAGCAGAGGGCTCATGCGCAGATGACCAAAGGAAATACCTTTAGGTGTAAACCGCGCTTATAAAACTTACACCACAATTGGAAACTAGTTTTCTCTCTTCGCATACGGGTTCAACTTCAACAGCAGCATATCCGCCAACATATTCCCAAGCAGTGTCAAAAATGAAGTAATGATCAAAATCCCCATAATAACCGGATAATCCCGGCTCAAAGCACTCAGGTAAAAGAGCTGACCCATCCCTTCAATGCTGAAGATCGTTTCCAAAATAACACTGCCGCCGATAAGTCCAGGCAGTGAAAGTCCCAGCAAAGTCACGACAGGCGGAATAAGATTTCGAAGTATGTAACGGCGCAGAAGAACACTATCACTAAGTCCACGTGAGCGGGCGAAATAGTAGTAATCGCTTTTTAGGATCTCAAGCGTCAAAGAGCGGATGTAGACGATCATCGAGCCTAGACTCACAAAGACCATAACACCGATCGGCAAGACAAGGTGCCATGCCATATCAGTATAATAGGCAAAGCCCTCTTTGGCTTCAACAGAGTGCAATCCGGCAATCGGCAAAACTTCCAACTCAACACTTAAAAAAAGCATCAAAAGCAGTGCCAGGTAAAACGAAGGCATCGCAAAAGAGACTAGTGAAAGTTGACGGATGCCGTAGTCAAGCCATGAACCGTGAGAGAGTGCTGCCTTGACACCTAAATAGATTGAGATCACAAAAACAAAGATCATTGAGAGAATATTCAGCAACAGCGTAATAGGCAAGCGCTTGGCAATCTCACTGCTTACATCGCCTCCGGTAACAAAAGAGATACCGAAATTGAGTTGAATCAGGTTGAGGACCCAGTCAATGTACTGTCTATAAAGCGGTTTGTCAAGTCCATAAACGGCTTTAAGCTGCGCGATCGCCTCTTCAGTCATATTGGGATTCAACTCCCCTGCTCCAAAGAAGCTGTTGGGCGCAGCGTGAATGGCTAGAAAAGATATTAATGATATCAGCAATAACATCAAAATGATGTAACGCAATTTTCGAAAAATTGTCAGCATGAAATTCTTTTTATTTTTGATAGCAGATTATATCAAGTTGTCTGCTAATCACAACTCTAGCACAAATTCTCGTCTCAATATAGAACCTAATCCGTATACAAAAAGCCACAGCGCGGCCAGTGGGATAATAATGCTATTAATGATAAAAACAGTGATCAAACGGATAATACTGTCCATCGCATCATTAAACTTATCAATGAATCTGTCCACACTTTTTTTGAGTTCAAGTTTATAATTTTCGTACTTTTGTGAAACGTTAAATGAATCTAAAAATGAGCTCTCTTTTTCTACACGACTCTGTTTAGTCTGAACCTCTTCGATCATTGCCTGAACCTCATCAGAGGTCTTAGAAACCTCATTGAATGCATGCTCATACTTAGGCTCTAGTACGTGTGTGTAAACAGCTTCATTCATCATCACCAACATCGGCACGCTAAACCGTAAAACAGCTAAAACGACCACGACTTTAAAACTCCATTCAACACGCCAAGGAAGTTGTAACTTTGGCAACCACAGTTGCAGTAAAAAAAGCAGCGTTATAACTGTACATAGTATTTTAAACAAGGTGGTCTTACCCAGATGAAGCATCATCTCTTGAACACCTATAGAGACAGAACTCATCAACATCACCCAAGAAAAACGTTCCACCATGTCATTGACAGGGTCTAAAAGTTGACCCGGGGCAAAGGTAGCACCAACACCCGCAGGGCTCAGGTTGACTTCCGTACCTTGTATAACAGAAACCAGACCATTGAGACCTCTGGCAACAGCAAACGTCGTCAAAGAGCGGGTCAATGCGCTGTCTAACTGCTCCGAACTTTTAGTGTCCAAACTCTCAGAGAGAGACAAACCAACAAAAAAAACTAATAAAATCGAGATAATTACTTTTTTGATCATAGGCTATTGTAACAGAGTACCTCTATCATTTACAAGTAAGCTAAAAGTACCTTGCAGATTATTTTGCAATTTTCAGAGATACCCTTTATTTTGTTGTAAAATAAAGTTAGAAGGATAAACATGAAAAACCTCAATACGAAGTTAGAACAGTATGCAAAGCAGTGTGATGAAGTCTTCCTCTCCGATCAACTCAAAGTACTTTTAGATGAAGCGAATGAAAATGTCGAGCAGATCGAACCGAAAGATCTTTATATCGTCGCAAAAGACATTATCCTGCTTGATGTCAGGGAGCCCGAAGAGTTTGCATCAGGCTACATCAACGCCCACACTGTTTTAACCATTCCAAGAGGTAAACTGGAGTTTATGGCGATTGAGAAGATCGCAAAACAGTTTGGACAAGATGCACAGATCGTGACCTACTGCCTAAAAGGCCCTAGAGGTGCATTGGCTGCGTTACAGCTGAAAAAGATGGGGTTTACAGATGTAAAAAACTTACAGGGCGGTATTATAGGTTGGCTTAACAAAGGTAACACTATACACAGTTACCTGGGAGAGATCTCTTTAGCCTAAGCGGTACAACCTCCCTCTAAATATAGAGGGTAAACTAGATCCAGAGAATTATATAAAAATAGTATAGTTGACAGTTTAGTCCGTAGTCTCTTCCTCGTCCGTGGCTGTCTCTTTTTTCATAGAAGCTTTTGCAATGATCTCGACATAACATTCGCTCCAAGTCGCTTCGTGTGCTCTGTCTAGTGCAGCAATTATCTCAGATGCTGACAGACCTTCTGCTTTTTCACTGCTCTCTCCAAAACGACAATCGAAATCCCAATAAACTGCATCTTCCGGTAGTTTTTTCTTACGTTCACGTTTCATGTACTTACGAACTTCATTTTTGACAGCTTCTAATATGCGGTCCGGATTTTTGTTCTCTTGTTGTAGTTTAAATGTTTTTTTCACTATTTGCCTTCTTGCAGATATATTATTGCAATTGTACAAGTTTTTAACTTTAGTTGCTTCTCTTTTTCATTGACCTACATCAAAAACCTACTCTACATATTTAACTATAATTATCCAAACACAAAAGGAATCAAAATGAAAAAAGTGATTATTGCAGGACTTATGTTAGCTGTAACAGCTTCAGTCGCATCAGCAGATGCTTATACTAAATGTGCTGGTTGTCATGGTGCTTCTGGTGAAAAAGTTGCTCTTGGTAAAAGTAAGGTTATCAGCGATATGTCAAAAGCTGACATTGTTGCTGCTCTTAAAGGGTACAAAGATGGAACATACGGCGGACCAATGAAAGGTCTTATGAAAGGCCAAGTTGCTTCAATGAGCGATGCTGACATGCAAGCTGTTGCAGACAAGATCGGTAAATAAACAGATCACTTTCTCTCAGGCAGCAGTAATGCTGCCAAACTCACCCTTCTCTTACAACTGATAACTTCAAACAGACAATATAGCTATTTTAGTGCTTATACAAGAAAATAAATGCATTCTAAAAATACGTCATGTAGTTTGAAAGAGCGTTCTCCTAATCGTTAGAACTCTTTTTAAAAACACTCTTCAGACCTTTGATAATAAAGCGTAAAAGTCCAACTACCAGATAGAGTGCCACCGTAAAGACTAGCGGATGCATCCAACCTATGCCGTATGCTCCTGCTGAAGGGAGCATCTCAACATGCTCAACAGGATGAGATAACCACTCTTTAAAATGCATACCGATCGCTAAAAACAGGAAAATTCCAATAAAGATATAGAGCTCTTTTTTCATCAATAATCTCTCATTATAAAATAATTAATGTATGGTAATAAAGAACCACTTTGATCTTGCTTTTTAGGAAGGAAAAGTCAAACGGGCTTAGCCGTTTGAGATATAAAGTAAAGTTCGAGGAGTATAGACTATTACATTTGT
>JAUWLG010000243.1 GCA_030613795.1 Helicobacteraceae bacterium | reverse complement strand
CAGAACCCTCAAGAGGCTGAAGCGCTTATTGATGACAAAACAAAAGTGATCTTTTTTGAGACATTGACCAACCCCAGTATTGATGTGGCGAATATCGCTGCGATCACGGAGATAGCTAACAGACATGAGATTTTGACTGTTGTTGACAACACGGTAGCAACACCGGCACTTTGTCGTCCATTTGAACACGGTGTTGATGTGGTTGTTCATTCGGCTAGTAAATACACAACAGGTCAGGGTCTTGCTATCGGCGGGATCATGGTTGAGCGTAAAGGCTTGGTTGATAAGATCAAAGGTAATGCACGTTACGCACACTTTAACGAACCGGATGACTCATATCATGGTCTAGTCTATGTTGATGTTCCACTGCCTCTTTATACCCTTCGTGCGCGTTTATCACTGCTGCGTGACTTGGGTGCGGTCAGCTCACCATTTAACTCATGGCTCTTTATTCAAGGTCTAGAGACCCTTTCACTACGTATGAAAGAGCACTCTCACAATGCCTTGATGCTTGCCGAGTATTTGGAACAACATCCAAAAGTCTCTAAGGTCAACTACCCGGGACTAAAGTCAAACAGTAACTACGAAAATGCACAGCGCTATTTTGAAAATGGACAAGCGAGCGGACTGCTTAGTTTTGAAGTAGCTGACTTTAACCAGGCAAAAGCGATTGTTGATGCAACGAACCTCTTTTCATTAGTGGTCAACATTGGTGACTCTAAGTCGATCATTACACATCCGGCATCTACAACACACCAACAGCTTTCAGAAGATGAGTTGGTTGCTTGTGGTGTACCGTCTGGACTCATTCGTCTTAGTGCCGGTCTTGAAAATGTAAGCGACCTTATTGAAGACCTCTCTCAGGCGTTAGAGGCGTAATCATCGAAGCAGCAAAAAGTAGAGAACTCTTACAGTTAGAGACCCATAGTGAACACTTTACTAATCCTCTGTACCTAGAGAGTGGGCGTATCTTAGAACCGTATGATATCGCCTACGAGACCTATGGGAAGATGAATGACGATAAGTCAAACATTATCGTTGTCTGTCACGCACTTACCGGTTCACATCATGCTGCCGGCTATTATGAGGGCGAGAATAAACCCGGTTGGTGGGACGGTTTTATCGGACCGGGTAAGACACTTGATACGGATGAGTACTTTGTCATTTGTACCAATGTCATCGGCAGCTGTTTTGGCTCTAGCGGACCGATGTCTACGATGTACCCACATCACGAAGAGTATCGTTATAAGTTTCCCGTTGTAAGCATCAAAGACATGGTCAAGGCTCAACGTATTTTGTTTGATCGTTTAGGTATCCATCACGTTCATGCTATTGTTGGCGGTTCGATGGGTGGCATGCAGGCGCTGCAGTTTGCAATACATTTTCCAAAATTCGCGGACAAGATCATTGCTATGGCCGCGACCTATGCAACCCAACCTTGGGCTATTGCTTTTAACAAGGTTGCGCAAGAGTCGATCTTGCATGACCCGAACTTTAAAAATGGCTACTATGACCCAGAAGATATACACGAAAATGGCCTGAGTGGTATGGCTGTTGGTCGTATGGCGGGACACATAAGTTTTCTGTCACCGCACTCTATGCAAGAGAAATTCGGACGTGAATATAAACGTACAGATGGTCTGTATGAACTTTTTGGTAAGTTTCAGGTCGAGTCGTATCTGGAGTATAATGGGCATAACTTTACCAAGTGGTTTGACCCACTTGCCTATCTTTATATTACTAAAGCGATCAACATCTATGATCTCTCAAGAGGGTTTGATTCTTTAGAACAAGCTCTGTTGAAAATAGAGTCAGATATGTATCTTGTTGGGTTTAAAGATGATATGCTTTTTAAAAGTGAAGAGATGAAGTTGATCGCTGATAGGTTAGCAACGCGAAAAACGTTAAAAAGTGACTACTTGGAAGTTGACAGCAACTATGGGCATGATGCCTTTTTGGTAGAACTTGAGAAGTTTGATAAATACGTAATAAAGGCGCTACATGAGTGAAAAAACAGCAGAAGATTTTGAGGTAAGACTTGACAAAGCAAAGGTCATTTTAGAGAAGTTGATGAATCCTGAGATCACATTGAGTGATAGTGTGAAAGCGTATGAAGAGGGGATGAAAGAGCTTCAAGAAGCGCAGAAGATGCTTGAGAATGCCCAACTTCAGATAGAACAGATCCGTACACAGCAGTAGAGGAGAAACACGCCAATGAAAGTCGCGGTATTACAACTTCAATCCATTGGCATGAGTTCGACCAAGCTTTACCATTTTGTACGTATTGCACAAAAAAAAGGGGTGAAACTCCTTCTGTTAGGTGAGTATATGCTCAACTCTTTTTTTAAAGAGTTAGAGTCTACACCCATTGCCATGATCAAAGAGCAGAGTGAACATCAACTTGGCGTTTTGAAAGAGATGGCACAAAAGCATGGTATGGTCATTGTTGCCCCTATTATCCTTGTCAAGAAAAAAGAGCCCTATAAGGTGATCGCCAAGATCTCGCCTAATTCTGTCAGTTATTATCATCAGCAATTTCTCATCAACTACAGCCACTGGAATGAAGAGAAGTATTTTGCAAACCCGATAGAGGGTATCAGAGCCCCGTTGAGTTTCACATTTGAAGGTGTGAAGTTTATGATCATGGGTGGCTTTGAACTTCATTTTGATGACCTGTGGTACTACACCTCGATGAAAAATGTTGACTGTGTACTGCTGCCGACTATCTCGACCTTTGAGTCTCATGAACGTTGGAATGAGATCATCAAAACACGTGCCTTTACCCACAACTGCTACATTCTACGTGCAAATCGCATCGGCGACTACAAAGAAGATGACTATACCTGGCACTTCTATGGAGACTCTGTTCTTGCCAATCCATACGGTGAGATCGAAGAGCACTTAGGTGACAGTGAAGAGTTAATGATCGCTGATATCGATCATAAAAAAGTATTAGAAGCCAGACGCGGATGGGGTTTCAAAGAAGCCCTTAATAAGCGTCAATAAAAGAGAATAATAATGAAACGAAAATATATACAAGACCATAACCCCGTAACCTTTAGTTTTAAACCGACCCGTGAGGATTTTATTGTCGATGAGATCCCTCTTTATGAAGCGGGAAAAAGTGGGAACTATGTCCATCTCCATATTAAAAAAACGGACATGTCAACGCTCGAGCTCATAGCGATCTTAGAAGAGCAGACGAAGTTTCACAATA
>JAUWLG010000126.1 GCA_030613795.1 Helicobacteraceae bacterium | reverse complement strand
ACGTCGAACTTGCTTTTTCACAGATCGTTAATGAGTGGGTGGAGGTAGAAGTACAGTGTAAAACATATGGTTCCATCGATAAATTTATTGAGATCACCAAACAGAGACATCCTGCACATGTCATTGTTGCAGATGACCTTGTTCAACATATTATTGATGCGACCCTAAAATCAGAACAGAAAATTACATTGGCAGAGAGCTGCACAGGGGGACTCTTAGCCTATTATTTCACCTCACACGCCGGTGTCTCGTCAGTGTTTGAAGGTTCTTTAGTCACTTACTCCAACATCTTGAAAGAGAATTGGCTGGCCGTCGAAAACGACACACTGGTAGATAACGGTGCCGTCAGCGAAGCTGTTGTCTCAGAGATGTGTGATGGTGCACTCACTATTGCCAAGGCTGACTACACACTTGCTGTCAGTGGTGTGGCAGGACCAGATGGCGGCAGTGAAGAGAAACCGGTAGGTACAGTTGTCATTGGGGTTAAATCTAAAATGTATGAAAAAGTCGTGACATGTCACTTCAAAGGCGATCGAAACTACATCCAGCAGCAGAGTGCTTTGAGCGCTCTAAAAATGCTGGTTTTAAGTGATAAAAAAGTTTTTTTCAAAAAATAGTGAAAAGCTCTTGACATCAAAGAATGTTTTGCCTATAATTTCGCCTCACAAACACTAGTTCGCTAGCTTGTTAGTGAGTCCCGTTAGCTCAGTTGGTAGAGCATCTCACTTTTAATGAGGATGCCGATGGTTCGAGTCCATCACGGGACACCATTTATAAATGTGCGGTGGTAGTTCAGTTGGTTAGAATACCTGCCTGTCACGCAGGGGGTCGCGAGTTCGAGTCTCGTCCACCGCGCCATTTTTTGCACTATTTGCACTGAAGCTAAAAGCTTATGTACGATAAGTACACTTCACTTTTACCTTAAGCACAACTAGCACAAAAAACGAGTTTTTTCTTTTCTTGATTCCAAAAGAAACTTTTTGAAATGATTTTAGTTTTAATCAAGGCAACGTTGAACGAGGTATACATCAGTATCCGAGAGAAATGTTAACGCAGAGTAAAGCAAAAAGCATGAAAAAAAGGGCGTTTAGCTCAGTTGGTAGAGCGCTACCCTTACAAGGTAGATGTCACAAGTTCGAGTCTTGTAATGCCCACCATTTGCATTTTATGCATATTGTTCAATCTTGACCCTTTCGTCTAGTGGCCAAGGACATTACCACTTCATGGTAAGAACAGAGGTTCAAATCCTTTAGGGGTCGCCAAGTCAGGTGTTAAAAAATGGGCGTTTAGCTCAGTTGGTAGAGCGCTACCCTTACAAGGTAGATGTCACAAGTTCGAGTCTTGTAATGCCCACCATTTTTATTGTTATATGCGCGGTGGTAGTTCAGTTGGTTAGAATACCTGCCTGTCACGCAGGGGGTCGCGAGTTCGAGTCTCGTCCACCGCGCCACTTTTATTTCCTTTTATATTTATTATCCAAACAAACTTTTTCTAATACAGTTACTTCGACTTCAAACTCGCTTCGCTATCATAGTATCGCTATGCTCTTTATTTATATTACTTTAGCCAAAAAATATGCTGTAAGCATCTTTCTTTGCCATATCATCCACCGTGCCACTACCTTTTCCTATTCAATTTTACAATCCAAACATATTTTATCTCATACAACAACTTCGACTATAAACTCACTTCGCTATCAATGTATCGCTTCGCTATCAAAGTATCACTACACTCATTATCTATGTTCTACTAATTTAGAAGAGGCCTAGTTTGTCAATTCAGGTAGAAATAACACCAATCTTTTGAATTGCCATTCTGTTTTGACAACATTTGACAGATTATTTTTCTATACTGTCAAATATTAATTATAAGGAAATGTAATGAAAATTCTATTGATCGCTCTACTGTTATTGGTCAATGTACACGCCAAGTCTCTTTTTAGTAACGACTCACAAGAGGAGAATTCTAAGTATATTGGCGCTTTAAAAGACCTTGTTATCGCCACGCAAAAGACACGTGGTCTCACCAATAGTTATCTTAATGGAAATACTGTTGGATTGTTGCTTGTTTTCGAAAACAAAAAAGAGATGAAAGAAGCTATTGGTAATATGGAGGCGTCTGCTCTCTCTTCTGATCCTGTCATTAACGCACGTGCAACTGCCATTTCACAAGCACTTATCAAACTCAACCGTAAAGCTTTAAAAATGGAGCCTAGTAAGGCATTTGAAAGTTATACGGAGCAGATCGAGCAGATCTTGATGTTGGCACAGACCATTAGCCGCCGCAGTTCTAAAGACCTTAATCCTCTTGGCCAAGATGCTTCTACTTTGATGATGGAAGTGATCTTGCCTATGACTGAATATGTCGGTCGAATGCGTGGTATGGGTTCTGGTATTGCAGCTAGTGGAAATATTAGTGAAGATCAAAAGATGAAGGTGTTTGCCACCATTACTGAGATCGATACCCTGGAAAAACGTATTCAAAAGAATATGCAAGCCATTTTAGCTAAACATGAAGAGGCACATAATAGTAATGTCTCTATTACACTGGGCAGCATTAAAGGTGACACAACAGGATATGTTAACCTTACCAAGACTACGCTAGTTACTACTCCTGGTGACATCGACCCTACCGACTATTTTGATCAAGGTACTGATCTTATCACCCTGCTTATCAAGCTTTACGATGAAAACAACCGTGCACTTCTTGAAGATGCAAAAGGGTGGTTATAGTCTTAGACTATAACCTTTAAAGCAGTGTTAGAACTGCTCTTCGTAACATTCTGTTTTATCTCTTTTTATAGTGTGACATGAAGTAGTTAAATGAGTGTTTTAGTGCTTTGTTGGTCAACTCAACAAAATCTCTTGTGTCTTTCCAGCTATCATTGGCCTTAGTTGCAAGCTCTTTATATTTTTTCTCAGTTTCATCTATAAGCGCTGAAAGATCTTTTCTTTGCTCTTCATAAACCTTCTTTGCATCGGCACTTAAACCTTCTACTCTATCTTTAAGGTTTAACTCTTCCAACTGCTTTTTAAATGAATCGATCTGTTTCTGAGCTTCGGCTAACACTTGTTCTTTAGTCATTGAAAATCCTTTTTTTTTTATGTATTTATAATTATTATACTATATTTTAATCGTTATAATCCATTAATTTTTGTATTTACAGCCTAGACCTCTTACTTCTAATATAGAGGTACCCTTAATAGTTAAAAATCACAACGACCTAAGTATCGAGTAGATACAATACAGCCATGAATAAAGTCGCCATTATCGGCGGTGGTGCTGCCGGACTGATGGCCGCACATACCGCTGCAAAAGCCGGAGCTGATGTCACTGTCTATGAACACAATAAAAGTGTCGGTAAAAAGATCTTAGCTTCAGGAAACGGACGCTGCAATATTATCAACACAACAGCCTATGTCAACGACTATTCTGGTGCTGATCCAGGTTTTGCTGCCTTTGCCTTAGAAAAAATGCCATTTAAGACATTTGAAAATTTCTGCCACTCTATCGGACTTCTACTCGATTCCAAGGATGATGGCCGCTGTTACCCTCTCTCAAATGAAGCAAAATCAGTCGTTATCGCTTTTACTGAAGCCGTCAAAGAAGCCGGTGTAACGATCTTTGCAGAACATAATGTGACTAACATCCGTAAAGAGAACAAACAGTTTATTGTTGAATCCGACCAGACTAAAAAATATGACAAAATCCTGATAGCTACCGGTTCAGAGGCAGCACCTCAACTCGGCGCCACCAGTGACGGTTATGACTTTGCCAAAGCATTTGGTCATGAGATCGAACCGCCCTATCCCTCTCTTGTACAGCTGCACATCGATTCGGACATCCACCACAAAATGGCCGGTGTTAAAACAGTTGCAGAAGTAACACTTTATCTCAATGGTAAACCCCAAGAGAAGATCCAAGGCGACATCCTTTTTACACGTTACGGTATATCCGGTTTGGCTATCTTAGACATTAGTCAAAAAGCGTCATCCGCATTAATCGAATATCAGCATGTCTCTATCGGGCTAAACCTGCTCCCTCGATTTAACCGTCAGGCACTGAGTAGTCTACTGGAGAAACTTCTTAATGCTGTTCCTAACCACACACTAGAAACAGCTCTTTCAGGGGTCATCTCAACCAAGATCGTGCCTCATCTTCTCAAAAGTGCAAAGATCGAACCTACGATGTTAGCCTCATCACTTAACACTAAAGAGATAAAAAAACTGACCCATCAACTGCAAGACTGGCGATTTGAGATCATTGACACACACGGCTTCAAACATGCCGAAGTGAGTGGCGGTGGTGTCAGCACCTCACAGATAGATGATAAAACAATGGAGTCAAAACTTGTTGATGTCTCTACTTTGCAGGAGAAGTCGTTGACATCGTTGGACGTCGAGGGGGTTATAATTTCAACTTTGCCTGGGCCAGTGGTATGATTGCCGGCAAAGCAATGGCGTAAGCTTATTCATAATAGACATGAACAACAGCATCTCGATGTAAGTCTGCAATTTGAAAATAGTGGTATCCACTTTCATCAACCTCAAAAACATAGTGGGATTCATACGCTCCGTTAAACCATTGGTCGTATAAGTACATACTCCAGTCATTGACATCTATATAGGCATAATCATAGTCATTATAGATGTCGACATATACTTTAGTTCCATGTTCCAAATAAGGTGTTTCAAAATAGAGACTGTCGTCTTGATAGTAATCGTAAGAGTAAGCAAGTTCATAGTCATGTACTACCCAGCCATATGAACCGTCAACATACAGACTCTCCCCATATGAAGTCGAATCGTATGTGACTTCACAACCTGCCAACATAAAAGCTATCAGTATTGAGATTAAAAACGTTTTCATCATTGTCTCCTTGTTATTTGAAAACAATAACTAAGAAACGTGGAGGGAATGTGTAGTCGTTCCTGCTTACTGCAGCAGTGACACTACCTCACAACAAAAACATCACTAAACCTCTCCTCTATCGCAATCTGATCAATACCCTCCACACGACTTTTTTCTGAACCTTTTTGAAGTAGCTCAATAAAATCCGG
>JAUWLG010000170.1 GCA_030613795.1 Helicobacteraceae bacterium | reverse complement strand
GTCTATTTTGCTTTTATATTGACGATCGCTTATGCCCCCTCGATTTTTGGGCAAGCACTGTTTGAAGGCAGTGTGACTACCATAGGGATTCCTGTCGGTGTTGCTGTCATTCTTTCTGCTTTTATTTTGACGGGTATCTATGTCAAAAAAGCCAACAGTGAATTTGACCAGATCCTTAACAAGTTGAAAGATGATGTAGGTGTACCACATGAATAAGATCATAACTATCTTATTACTTACATCGACACTTTTTGGTGGAGAGGTCTTAACCGGTGAGGTTGAGCAACAGCCTTTGAATATTGCAGCTATCGTGATGTTTGTACTTTTTGTGGGTGCGACATTGGGAATCACCTATTGGGCAGCCAAACGTACAAAAAGTACAAAAGATTTCTACACGGCAGGCGGTGGTATAACGGGCTTTCAAAATGGACTGGCTATCGCAGGTGACTATATGTCTGCAGCCTCATTTTTGGGAATCTCCGGCCTTGTCTATCTTAGCGGTTATGATGGGCTTATCTACTCTATAGGTTTTCTTGTGGGCTGGCCGATCATTCTGTTTTTAGTCGCAGAGAAACTGCGCAACCTTGGTAAGTTCACCTTTGCCGATGTTGCTTCGTATCGTCTGCAGCAAAAACCTATTCGTCTGTTAGCCGCCTTTGGCTCTATTGCAACCGTAACCCTGTATCTTATTGCTCAGATGGTAGGTTCAGGCAAGCTTATTCAACTGCTGTTTGGTCTAAATTACGAGATCGCTGTTCTCTTGGTTGGGATATTGATGATACTTTATGTGACATTCGGCGGGATGCTGGCAACAACATGGGTACAGATCACCAAGGCGGTACTGCTGCTTTCAGGTGCGACCTTTATGGCGGTAATGGTCATGGTAGAGATGGATTTCTCTTTTGAGACGCTCTTCACTGCAGCTATTGACATCCATCCAAAAGGGGACTCTATTATGGCCCCAGGTGGACTCATTAGCGATCCTATATCAGCGATCTCTTTGGCGATAGCCTTGATGTTGGGAACAGCCGGTCTGCCGCATGTCCTTATGCGCTTTTTTACCGTCAGTAATGCCAAAGAAGCACGCAAATCGGTCTTTTACGCAACAGGTTTCATCGGTTACTTCTATCTACTGACATTTATCATCGGTTTTGGTGCGATCGTATTGGTCTCAACAAATCCTGAGTACCTTGAACTGGGTAATCTTATTGGTGGTAATAATATGGCGGCAATTCACTTGTCACATGCAGTTGGCGGTGACCTCTTCTTAGGCTTTATTTCAGCGGTTGCTTTTGCAACGATCTTAGCCGTGGTATCGGGTCTGACCTTAGCAGGCGCATCAGCGATCTCGCATGACCTTTATGCGAATGTCTTTGCCGGCGATAAGTATTGTGAGAAAAAAGAGATGAAAATATCCAAGATCGCAACGGTTGTTCTTGGTGTCTTGGCAATTGGACTGGGTATCGCCTTTGAAGAGCAGAACATCGCCTTTATGGTGGGTCTTGCCTTTGCGATCGCTGCAAGTGCTAACTTCCCACTGCTCTTTTTGTCGATCTACTGGAAAAAGCTTACAACACGCGGTGCTTTTATTGGAGGTTCATTAGGTTTAGCGACTGCGGTGATCCTTGTTATATTAGGGCCTATCGTCTGGGTGCAGGTCCTTGGCAACGCTGAAGCTATTTTCCCTTATAAATATCCGGCGCTATTCTCAGTGACTGTGGCTTTTGTCGGTATCTGGCTATTTTCTGTCTTGGATAACTCTTCGCAAGCACAAGAGGAGAGAAAAGCGTTTAACGAGCAGTTTATCCGTTCAGAGACGGGGATTGGCGCCGAAGGAGCATCCAACCATTAGATGTTGTAGCTTCGGCACATCTTGCACTCAACACAGACTCTCGATGTACAAAAGTACACCTTCGGTCTGCGTTGAGCACAATCTGCACCAAATCTACAACATCTAAGCAAGTAACATTGTTTCTCTTTCTCTCAAAATCGATACAACTGATTACTAACCTGAAATTTTTCTAAAGCCGTTAAACAATTCTATTGATTAATGGTATATACTTTTCTCTTAGTTATCATAACGCCAATAAATTTATTGGTGCCATTAAGAAGCACCACCAAGGAAAACTATGTCAGAAACAGTTACTAAACCGATCTTTCAACCTAATCCTGAATTCGCAAAAGATGCGCGTATTAAAAATATGGATGAGTATAACGCTCTTTATAAAGAGTCTCAAGATGACTTTGAAGGTTTTTGGGACCGTTTTGCCAAAGAGAAGATCAACTGGACAAAACCGTATGACACTGTTTTAGATGAGAGTGAAGCACCGTTTGTAAAGTGGTTTGACGGTGGAAAGCTTAATGTCTCTGTACAGTGTATCGACCGTCATTTAGAAGAGCGTAAAAACAAAACAGCGATCATCTTCGAGGGTGACCGTGGTGACAAACAGTACATCACCTACCTGGCACTTTCGCAAAGTGTTAACCGTATGGCGAACCTGCTTAAAAATCAGTTTGATGTCAAAAAAGGTGACCGTGTTGTCATCTACATGCCGATGATCCCGGAAGCTGCGTACGCAATGCTTGCCTGTGCTCGTCTAGGGGCTATTCACTCTATCGTTTTTGGTGGCTTCTCTTCTGAAGCACTTAAAGACCGTATTGAAGATGCAGAAGCAAAAGTGGTTATTACAGCAGATGGTGCTTACCGTAAAGGTAAACCGTACATGTTAAAGCCAGTCGTTGACGCAGCACTAGAAGGTGGTTCAACTGCTAAGAAAGTGCTTGTTGTTGAGCGTAACAATGAAGAGATCACTTGGGTAGAGGGTCGTGACTACTCATACAATGAGATGATCAATAACGAGTCACACTACTGTGATGTAGAGCCAATGGACTCTGAAGATCCTCTATTCCTACTCTACACATCAGGTTCAACAGGTAAACCAAAAGGTGTTCAGCATAACACTGCGGGATACATCCTCTGGGCGCAGATGACGATGGAGTGGGTTTTTGATGTTAAAGAGAACGACACTTACTGGTGTACGGCCGACATCGGTTGGATTACAGGTCATACGTACATTGTTTATGGTCCACTAGCAATGGGTGCTACAACGATTATGTTCGAAGGTGTACCGACATATCCGGATGCCGGTCGTCCGTGGAAAATGGTCGAAGAGCACAAGATCAACCAGTTCTACACCGCACCGACAGCTATCCGTGTCTTACACAAAATGGGTGAAGATGAGCCGGGTAAATACGATCTTAGCAGCCTGAAAGTACTTGGAACGGTGGGTGAGCCTATTGATCCGCCGGCATGGAAGTGGTACTACGAAGTGGTAGGTAACTCTAAATGTGCCATCGTTGATACGTATTGGCAGACAGAGACAGGCGGTCACGTTGTCTCTCCACTACCGGGTGCAACACCTATTAAGCCGGGATGTGCGACCTTCCCGCTACCGGGTATCATGGCTGAGGTTGTGGATGACCTTGGTAACCCGACAGCACCGGGAGAGCAGGGACTGTTATGTATTACTCGTCCTTGGCCTTCACAGATCCGTAATGTATGGGGCGACGAAGCGCGTTACAAGAAGTCGTACTATGGTGACGTTGTCAAAGACGGCAAGCCTATCTACTTCTCAGGCGATGGCGCTATTGTAGATGAAGACGGTTACATCACGATCACAGGTCGTACTGATGATGTTATCAATGTATCCGGTCACCGTATGGGAACAGCAGAGGTCGAAGCGGCGATCAAGAAGTCGTCAGATGTTGCTGAGGTCGCTGTTGTCGGTAAACCACACGAGATCAAAGGTGAAGGGATCTTCGCCTATGTCGTACTTAAAAATGAAGAGAACCTGGGTGAGTTGGTTGATACGATGAAAGCGATCAACAACATCATCAAAAAAGAGATCGGTAACATTGCACTCTGTGACGACATCGTCTTTGTACCGGGTCTTCCGAAAACACGTTCAGGTAAGATCATGCGTCGTATCTTGCGGGCGATCGCTAAAGGTGAAGCAATCACTCAAGATACTTCAACATTAGAAGATCCGGCCGTTGTTGGACAGATCGAGTCGTGTGTAAAAAATGGTGAGAACTGTTAAGAAAAAGCCAATTTCTTGGCTTTTTTAAGCTCGGAACCGCCAAAGGCGTAAATAAAATAGAAACTGCTTTCTATTTTTAGCCGACGCGACTTTACGATGTGCATAGCACCGTAAAGGCAAGATGTGTGAAACACCTGCGACGGAGACCT
>JAUWLG010000214.1 GCA_030613795.1 Helicobacteraceae bacterium | reverse complement strand
TTCAAAAAATTGGCGTTATCGCTTTTACTGGCAATGCCTATGGCAGCAAGTGCAGCAGGTATGGGTGTCTATATCCCATTTAGTGTCTCTAACAGCAGTTCATACACGGACAAGCCTGATAACTACCCAGAATATGATCTCGATCTTGATTACAAAGCATCTGCGGGTCTCGGTATTGCATTTGACACCAATATTGGCAAAGACAAGCTATTTAACTACCGCTTAGGTCTAGAGTATATGAAACAAGAAATTGATAGTCTCAATGGCAACTCTTGTGTAGATGGTTGTGACTTTGGTACAAGAATCAACATGGTCAATACTTTTGGTTTTGGTGTACTTCGTACAAAAACTGTAAGACTTTGGGTTGGACCTAGAATCAACATCGCATACGATTGGGATACAGGGGACGATGGCTGGAACAGACTTGGATTCGAATTTGGTGTTGCACCTGCTGTTGGTGTCAACGTCAATCTTGGTCGTTTGGTTTCACTTGGTGCTGACGTTGATTATAGAATTGCTACTGCATTTGGTGCCTATGATGATGATCTTGGTGATAGCGGTACATATTCTGGAACAACAACTGGGCCAACAGCACGTTTTTACGTTCTATTCAGATTTGGTGAAGAGTTTCAAAAATCAGCACCACAATCTGCAGACCAGGGTGTTGTTGACCAAAGTCTTTAATATCTAAATGCGACCGTCTAGGGTCGCATTGTTTTTTCTTCTATAGTTCATATATCAACTTCCCTCTTTTTAACCCATATAAATACACTGCTGCTATTCAGAAATCTATCAAGTAAAAATACCTATACTATGACTAAATCACATCTAAGGATACTCATGAGGTTCTTACAATCGTTAATAATTATTGCTGCTATTGCCTTTTTCTCTGCCTGTGGCGGTCCAAAAGTCGTTCCAGCAACACCAGTTAACAAGCCTGTTGCTTCAGAGCAGAGTGCAGAAAACCTGCATGAGATGATCGTGCTGCTTGCCAAATACAAAAAGTATCAGATCCTCAGTGATGATGAGAAAAGCAAGCTTCGTATTAAGTATGACCGTATGGACACAAAAACGAATACGCTGCACTCAAGTATCACTTATGATGTCGCTAATAGTGCCAATGACTATACCTTTTCGTATGTTGACAGTACTAACTTAGGCTACCAAGACGGTAATATCAGCAGTACCTATACACGTTATATCAACATGTTCGACAGTACTTTGAAACGTATGTACAGTGACCCTGCCTATCTGGGGCGTATGCGCAATATTGTTGCCGGTAAAAATCCGGATGGTACAGACAAAATACCCGCGCAATAACAGTTAACCTTGATGAATAGACACACTTTATTTTTTAGTATATTACTGCCTCTACTCGGGCAGGCTGCCGGCATGGGCATATCTATTCCGTTCAACATTACGGAAACAGAACGCATAAGCTACAGCAATGTCAACCTTGAGAGAACAACCTATGAGTATAAGCCCAGTACAGGATTAGGTTTTGTTTTTGACACCAACATCGGTAAAGACAAAGACTTCAGTTACCGTCTAAATCTTGAATATAGTCTTGCCGACCTTGATGACAGCAGCCGTCTCTACTCCAGTAGTTTCTCCAAACACAAATATAGCATTGTCAACACCTTCGGTTTTAGTGTCTACCACTCCAGATATGTTCGATTCTGGGCAGGGCCTCGTCTCAATTTTCAATACGAACACGTTTCAAGCTCATCAAATATTCGAAATCAGAACAGCTACGGCATCGGGCTTGGCATTGCCACCGGCCTTAATGTACACTTAGGTCCAAAAGTCTCACTTGGTTTTGATGTCGACTACCATGGTGTTTCGATGATCGGTGGAGAGAACTACCGAACTTACGATGGCACTGTAACAGGTGATACTACATACTATACCGCTCTTGCCGGTACCAATAAAGGGGTCACAGCCAGAGTCTACTTTCTGCTTAGATTTGGTGAACAATATGAGCAAAATGTTGGCAAAAGCAGTAGTGAATCTGTCATCGATTACACTCTATAGACAATTGAGACCTCTGAACAAACCTGACATTCTCAGAGGTCTCAATTACTTTTTCAGTCTGATCATAAAACAAGCGCCTTCGTCACTGTTAACAACGCTGATCTCACCGTTTAAGTGCTCTTCAACAATCGTCTTGGCCATATACAGGCCAAGACCTGTTCCACTTCTCTCACCTTTTGTTGAGAAGTAAGGCTCAAAGATCTTCTCTTGTATCGCTTCCTCTACTCCGCCGCCGTTGTCACAGACAGTAATACTCACACTCTTCTCATCTTCAGTGATCGCTATGGTTATCTTAGGGTCATTAACAGCACCAAAGACCAAGGCATCTTTAGCGTTAGTGATAAGAGTTAAGATGACCTGCAGCAGTTCATTACGATAGATCATCAACCTTGCATCGCTCTCTATGTTCATCTCTAATGCGATCTTGTGCGAGTCTAGCGATTTTTCAACAAGGGAGACAGTGTGTTCTAACACTTCACTGATCTGTTCGTCACTGCGTTCTTTGTCCGGTTTAAAAAAGTTTTTGAAGTCATCGATGGTGTGTGACATATACTCTAAAAGTTTTGTCCCCTCTTTGACCTTCTCGTCCATATATTTCGGTGTCAGTTCTTTAAACTCATAGGCCGAATCGATGTTCATCAAGACATACGACATCTGGTTAAGCGGCTGACGCCATTGGTGGGCGATCATCGAGATCATATCCCCCATGGCTGCCATCTTGGACTGCTGGATCAGCATCTTCTCTTTTTCTCTATGGGCATTGACCTCTTCTTTGACACGCTCTTGCAGCGAGGCGTTTAGTTCACGCAGCTCGGCTTCACTACTATCCAGTTCCACTTTGTAATTTCGGATAATCCTGATAATGTGCCGTGAGACAATAAAGGTCAAGATCCCGACCAACAGGGCGATAAAGATCGAGGCATAAATAATAAATTGGATCTCTTTATCGATCTCTTTTTTCATCTTGGCCTGCTGGTCTTGCAGAACAGAGTTAAAAAAAGCCTTCTTAAACCCATAGACAATGTGCCAGTTGAAGGGTTTGAAATAATGGACATAGATATGCGCATTTTCTTGCGGCAATTCTATCCAGTCGTTATCTTTGACAAGTTGTTGGCGTATCTTCTCCAAAAGAGTCGCAGAGAGCTCTTTTTCATCCTCTTCTGAGATAAAGATCAGTTCTCTGTCCTCAAAGAGTACAATATATCCGGAACGGTCTTTCGGCGCTGTTTCAAGTAAGCGCAAAAGTTCCGCTTTTTTCTCTTGCATCGCACGATCGAGGTGAATACCGCTACCGAAAAACCATCCAAAATACTTAAAGTCCACCACCTTTACTACCTGCAGAGAAGCCCCTTCTCTAAATCGTGTTTTAAGGTACCCCTCACCATACTTTCGTGCTATCTGTATCTCTTCGAGGATGATCGCACGGCCGTCGGCATCGGTAAAACCGGAAATATTTTTATTTTGAAGGTCCCGGCTGCCCGATAGAAGACTGTTACCCTCATAATCCGTGATCCAGATATAGTTTTCCTTACCATGCCAGGTCATACTGCTGAGCGCATCGACTATACGCTCT
>JAUWLG010000238.1 GCA_030613795.1 Helicobacteraceae bacterium | reverse complement strand
GTCATCTGATCAAATTGTATATATTCGGTTTACAAGAGACAAAATAAGTTTTTACTACTATCCATCTGATGTACGCTATGAAGATGAACCTATGCTAGCTATCAAGAAGAAGGGTAAAAAAGAGGTTGTCAGTGCTGTAGGCAAAGAGATATATGATCTGAAAACAGAAGACAATTCAGTTGTCCATACCCCTTTTAAACCTTTTTTACTTGAACCTGATAATTTTAACCTTGCTGAAAAAGTCATTCGATACCTTATGAAAAAAGGTGCCACTTTTAAAGGATCGTTAGTCTCACCTAGAGTCATAATTCATCCTGACAAAACCTATGTTGCTGAAGGGGAAGAACAGGCCTATAAAGAGCTTGCATTGAGTGCTGGGGCTAGAGAAGCTGTTGTTTATGTTGGAGATGAACTTTCTGTTGATGAACTTGAAGGTGTGATGCAAAACAGGTAAACATATCGTATAAATTATAATAGTCTCATAATGTTAAAAAAATATAAGTACAACAAGGTTCTATCGTTCTATGAAAAAATTACGAAATATCAATAAACTTCCGGCACGTCTTGATTTTATTCAAAGTGTGACGGGTGTCGTCTTAGCACTGTTCATCTCTGGGCATATTCTTTTTGAGTCATCTATTTTGATCTCTCACGATGCGATGTATGCGATGACGCAATTTTTTGAAGGGTACTACTTTCTGGGCGAAACACATCCTGAGATCATCTCCGTGTTGGCGCTGACAGTTTTAGCGATCATTGTTGTGCATGCCATCGTTGCACTGCGAAAGTTTCCTTCTAACTATAAACAGTACAAGGTCATGAAAGAGCATATGGTCCGTATGAACCATCATGACACCTCTCTTTGGGCGATTCAAGTGATAACCGGCTTTGCGATGTTTTTTCTTGCTTCCATTCACCTCTACACCATGATCTCACAACCGGAGATGATCGGTCCATATGCCTCCTCAGAACGTATGGTGACAGAGATGATGTGGCCTCTCTACCTGTTGCTTCTTTTTGCGGTTGTCATTCATGCCGGCATCGGTGTCTATCGCCTTATATTGAAGTGGGGTCTTTTCGAAGCCGATCAACAAAAGTTCATGAAACAGCGTCGTGCATTGCTAAGAACGATCATGTATTTTGTGGTAACGCTCTATCTGACGGTGGGTGTTTTCTCGCTGATGCGCTACATGAGCATCGGTTATGAACATGATTTTGCAAATGGTGAACGTTACCATCCTCAAGGAGTCACAAAGTGAAGATAACATACACAGATGTCTTGGTTATAGGCGGTGGATTAGCAGGTCTTCGCGTAGCGACAGGTGTCAAAGAGCGTGGCCTGGACACCATTGTTTTGAGTCTAGTACCACCTAAACGTTCACACTCCGCCGCAGCCCAAGGTGGGATGCAAGCCTCTCTTGCAAACTCAAAGATGGGTGAGGGTGACAATGAGGATGTTCATTTTGAGGACACAGTCAAAGGGAGCGATTGGGGTGCAGACCAAGAGGTAGTTCGAATGTTTGTCAACACCGCTCCAAAAGCGATTCGTGAACTAGCTGCCTGGGGTGTGCCCTGGAGCCGTGTCAAAAAGGGAGATAGGCAAGCCATCATCAACGCAGAACGGGTGAGCATCACAGAAAAAGATGAAGCGCATGGCCTTATTACCGCTCGAGATTTTGGCGGCACAAAGAAGTGGCGCACCTGTTACACCTCGGATGGCACAGGACACAGTATGCTCTACGCTATGGACAACAAGGCACATAATGACAAGGTAGAGATCAGAGAACGACGTGAGGCGATCGCCTTGATCCATGAGAATGGACGCTGTTTCGGGGCAGTGTCACGAAACCTCATGACAGGTGAACTTATGGCCTACATTGCTAAGGCAACGACGATCGCTACCGGTGGTTACGGACGACTCTACAGTGTGACGACCAATGCTACTATTTGTCAAGGCATAGGGCAGGCTATTGCCCTTGAGACAGGTATTGCGACGCTTGGGAACATGGAGGCGATACAGTTTCACCCTACAGCTATTGTTCCTGTGGGTATTTTGACAACGGAGGGGTGCCGTGGCGATGGCGGGCTTCTACTGGATGCGGATGGCTATCGGTTTATGCCGGACTACGAGCCTGACAAAAAAGAGCTTGCCTCACGCGACGTGGTCTCACGCCGTATGACAGAACATATGCGAAAAGGCAAGGGTGTTAAGTCACGATACGGAGACCATCTGTGGCTGGATATTACGATACTGGGTCGTGAGCACATTGAAAAGAACCTAAGAGAAGTCAAAGATATCTGTGAGAACTTTTTAGGGATTGACCCGGCAGAAGAGTGGATCCCTGTACGACCGACACAGCACTACTCTATGGGTGGTATCCGTACCAAATATACAGGTGAATCACAGACACTTAAGGGGCTTTACTCTTGTGGTGAGGCTGCGTGCTGGGACATGCACGGTTTTAACCGACTGGGCGGGAACTCTGTAAGCGAGACGGTCGTCTCCGGTATGTTGGTGGCTGAGTATATTGCCGACTTTTGCGAGACAGATACGAGCGATATTACGATCTCAACCCATACGATTAACACATTTTTAAAACGAGAACAAGAGAAGTTAGAAGCACTTTTACATCATGATGGCGGAGAGGACTCTTTTGAGCTGCGCGAAGCAATGGAAAAGATCATGATGGATGATGTTGGCATCTTTAGAAATGGCAAGGATCTGCAAAAAGCAGTAGATGAGCTTCAAGATCTGTTAGTTCGTAGTCGCAACATCACCGTCCACCGCTCCAAGTCCTTAGCCGCCAATCCGGCACTTGTAAATGCCTATAGAACACAAAAAATGATCAAAGTGGGATTGACAGTTGCCTATGGTGCTTTGTTACGTACAGATAGCCGTGGAGCCCACTCTCGTGAGGATTATCCTGAACGTAATGACAAAGAGTGGTTAAACCGTACCATAACCTCATGGGGAGATGAAAACCAGACCTTGCCGGATGTCAGTTACGAGAAGATCGATATTGACACTATGGAGCTTCCTCCAGGTTTTAGAGGTTATGGTAAAAATCTTAACATCGTTCACCCTGAAAGTGAAGTCCGTCAAAAAGAGGTGGATACTCTGCGTGAGAGACTGGAGGCTGAAGGTGCTGACCGTTTCAGGATCCAAAAAGAGCTAATGCCCTTTAGAGACAAACTGCCTCAAAAATACCGAGGACGCAATGAACGTTTAACTGAAAGGGTAGAGTCATGAGTGATGCCAGAAAATTAAAGATCAACATCTTACGCTACG
>JAUWLG010000065.1 GCA_030613795.1 Helicobacteraceae bacterium | reverse complement strand
TTTTGTGCAAGGTCATTGATCTCTTCACCGTTTTTATAAAGTTCACGAGCATAATACATATAAATTTTTCTATCTTTGTTAGTGTGGTTTTCACCTAAGCCATCCTGAGGGATATGCTCGATCTTAGAAGCAAGCTCTTTGACGACATCGGCAAGATTCAGGGCATATCTACGGCGCATATCATCACGGTCAAGTTCACTCTTCTGCCTGTCATAAACAACCATGTCCAATTCACGCATTAACAGGCGCAGCTCTTCACTCTCGATCTTGTGTTTTTTCTCTTCTTCGAGTGAAGTCGCATTGGCAGAAGATGAACTTTTTGACACACAAGCACTCAGTAACAACAGTGACAACATCATAAACAGCGTTCTTAAAACCATATGTTACCTTCATATTTTGGATCTTAACTGCAAATACAATTAGCCATTTGTATCATTGATTATAGTCATATTTGCCTCATCTTTATCTTCAGGACACTTATAAAAATCATAAATTTGCGCTACAATGAACTAAGGACATCTCTACTTCAGCAAGATAGAGTCAGTCAGGTATTTCTGACAAAACAAAATAGGAGCAAGATTATGGAACAGGTTCAACAGATTTTAGTCGCTTATGACAGATCCGAGATGTCACAGGAGGCACTCAAACGTGCTATCTCTGTTGCCAAGAAAATAGATGCACAGCTTATTGTCATACATGTCATAGAGCCTCTCTTTGTGCAGTCTCCATTTGCTAAATCTGTCGATGAAGATGCGATCAAACGTGACATCACCAAACAGATCGATACACTCAACACAGAGGCACAAGTCGAGTATATGCTCTTTGTCGAGTCCGGGAAAGCGGCTAAAGCCATCATGCTTAAGGCGAAAAAGACCCAGACCGACCTTATAGTTGTAGGTTCTCACGGAAAAGACGATATTAACATCAACTATTTCGGGTCCACGACCTTAAAGCTTATTCAGCGTACCCATATTCCTGTACTTATTGTCAAAAATGAGGTCAAAAATATTTATCAAAATATGATTGCACCGACCAACCTCTCTAATTACTCCAAGGAGAGTATTCTATTCGCCAATGCACTTTTTACCAAACCGACTCGAAAATATCTTTATGCTTATGAGACTGTTGATAAACTACAGGCCAGGACCTACCACTTCAGTGACGAAGAAGCAGAAGAGTTCAGAGCGACAAAAACATCAATCGCAAAAATGGCATTAGAAACATTTGTGAAAGAGGTTGGTGAAGGAGAGATGGCGCTTATCGACTATACCGCATCGATCAATGAAGATCTCTTAGAGTATATTGTTGATGACAAGGCTGATCTGCTTGTATTAGGTTCTAAAGGTGTTGGTAACCTAAACTCGTTTGTCTTTGGATCAACCGCATCTTATTTAGTACAGAGATCGCCTATTGACGTGCTGGTATATGTTCCATCATCGTCTTAAGAGCGTGATAAAGTTTAGAAGAAGATACACATGCAAGCAAATAACTTATCCTCTTGCATCGTTACAGACAAAGTCGATGAAAGCAGGGAGTTCTATATTAAAAACTTCAATGCAAAAATCACTTTTGATTGCGGATGGTATGTCAATATGGAGTTTGGTAAAAACACATCAACACTGCAGTTTATAGCACCACAGCAACCCAAACAGCCGACATGCAACGGCAGCGGCTTGATGTATAACTTTGAAGTCAATGACGTGGACCAGGAGTATGAGAGGTTGACACAACTTGAAAACGAGGCTGTCATGCCTCTTGAAGACCATCCCTGGGGAGACAGGGGTTTTGCAATTTTAGACCCAAACGGGATTACGCTCTATATCTATTCGAACAGAGACCCCACAGATGAGTTCAAACAGTATTTTAAATAAACAGGCAGGTGGATTTCTCTCATTACTACACTGGAGTGTTGTAACAAGTAAAAGTTTTTAGAGATACCCTTTTATAAAAAAGACAAAGGAAATCATTATGGATTTGCAGACACTTGAATCGTTTTTTATGTGGTGTACGATCATCAACGGGGTCATCTATCTGGAGTGGGTACTGTTCTTCTTTTTTGCCCCGGATTTTGTCTATCGCATGCAAAACAGATGGTTTCCCCTTCCCCGAGAGACCTATAATGTGATCATCTACTCACTGCTAGGGATATTTAAACTCATTTTTATCTTCTTCAACATCGTTCCTTATCTGGCACTGGTGATCATCAACTAAAAAGTCCTATAACTTATCACCCCAATCCTTACCACTCTCCTTCAAAAGAGTGTCATACAACTTTTCAAGCTTTGTAATGTGCTGCTTGCAATCTTCTTGCTTCTCTTGAATCGTTTCAAGCAACTCATTTTGCTCTTGCATTAATGCATCTTGTAGATATAATTTATATGAGACATATAACAGTACGATCACAATGATCAGTTCAAGCATAATAGTACCCCTTTCTTATTTTCCATTATAGCAAATAGGTCGTTCTTGTTAGGCCTATTTATTAGATTCTACATGTTCAGCAAATCCGGCGCCTGCTTCAGTATAAACATCAAACACTGCTTGTACACCTAACCGTTGTAACTGTTCCTTCTCATCCTCGTACCTTGCTGTCGCAGCAATCCGTCCAGTAAAAGAGATCTCACGCAGTTGTTCTAAGGCATCCATATTAGCTTGAAGATTAGGCAGTGCAAGCATCACAAGTTTGAGGCTATGGTTTCGTTCTATTTTTTCCCAGAAGTCCGCATCACTTGGATCGCCGTACAGAACATTGTGCCCCATTGCCTGGTGCTTTTTTATTAATTCGGCATCAAAATCAATGCCGACAACAGTGTCACCATGGAGTTCATGCATCTTCTCATAAGCTCCACTGCCTATTCTGCCCATACCAAAGACAGCAATAGTCGCACCGCTAATGTCCAACAGCATATCATCCGGAAGTCTCTCTTTACGCTGAAATCGCATCCAGAACTCTCTATAGCGACTATAGATCTTATCATCGATATTGTTTAATGGCGCAGCTACTACAAAAGAGAGGGAGAGTGCAATAGCAATGATGACTAGCCATTCACCATCAATCCATCCGTTTGCTACCCCAATCGCGGCTACGATCAGGCCGAATTCACTGTAGTTTGTCAGGTTCAGGGTTGTTAACAGCGACGTTCGTGACCGCAGTCTGAAACGGGTCATCAGAGTAAAGAACAGTGCCGACTTCATAAAGACAAAGGGTACCAACAATGCCCCGATGATCAACGCCTCCAGTGATAACATCCCTGACATACCGATAGAGAGGAAAAAGCCGACAAGAAAGAGGTCTTTAAACCCTAACATCGTTTTGGCCATCTCGTGTGATTTAAAATGCGTTGATATCAACACACCCATGATAAGAGCTCCGAGATCGCCCTTTACACCAACCAGTTCAAAGAGTTCAGCACCGCCCAGAGCAAGGACCAGGCCATACAAGATCAACAACTCGCCATGACCTGTTTTTTGTAACAGATAATGAAACAGCGGTCGAAACGGGATGAGCAGAAACAGTGACAGTGCCCAGAGTGATGGGATCTTCCCTGTCGATGCTGCCAGAAAGATAACGGCAGCCAGATCTTGCATAACCAAGATGCCGATAGCGATCCGTCCATGCAGGGACTTCATCTCACCTTTCTCTTCCAGTATCTTGACTACAAAAACGGTACTTGAGAAGCTCAATGCAAAGGCGATCATCAGTGAAAGCTTGAGGTCTAACACGGAAAAGAGAGGCGCACCCATCAGGGCCAGGCCAAAAATAGCAGCTCCAAATAGAGCAATGACAGTTGAGATATGCAGTACCGTCACCGCCCATACCTGCGGCTTTATCAATACCTTCAAGTTTAGCTTCAGACCAACAGTAAACAGCAGCAGTGTAATACCCAGATCAGCAAGCTTCTGCAACACCTCTCCGCTTGCTATACCCATATAATTGAGCAAGAATCCGGTTGCCAGAAAACCTACTAACGGCGGCAGACCAACTGTTCTTACCAATAACCCCAGAAAAAAAGCCAGGGAGATCCACGTAACATCTCCCAGCGCAATTGCAACCCATGCAAAATCCATTGCTTATTACTCCTCAGCCCGATCTCTGTTTCGATCCATATACCGCATAAAAAACTTCTCCAACTCAACAAGAAAGAGTACAGAGGATGCGACCAATACAATACGCAGCCATATAGAAAGATCGATCGCAGTGGTGCCAAACAGGGACTGCATTGGCGAAAGGTAGGTAAAGCCTAGTTGGAAGACGATGAGTATACCGATAGCCATCAACACGTAGCGGTTGCCAGTTAACCCTGCTCGGCTAAATACCGAGGCGGTGATATAACGGGCATTGAACAGATAAAAGATCTCAAACATCACCAGTGTGTTCACCGCAACAGTCCTTGCATGCTCAATACTGGCATCTTGCGCCATCTCCCAAAGAAAAAGACCGATCGTCCCACTCATCATAATAAAAGAGACAACGACGACACGCCAAATAAGATGGTGTGTTAGCATCGGTTCTTTGGCATCGCGCGGCGGGCGTTGCATCACATTCTTTTCAGGCGGTTCAAATGCCAGCGAAAGTGCCAGTGTAACGGCCGTGATCATGTTTACCCAGAGTATCTGCACCGGCGTTAAAGGGAGCTCATGAAAACCAAATATAATGGCGCCAAGAATGATCAGTGCCTCACCGCCATTGGTCGGTAGAATGAAGAGAATCGCTTTTTTAAGGTTGTCATAGACAGTACGCCCCTCTTCTACCGCATGCGTGATCGAGGCGAAGTTATCATCGGCCAGAACCATCTCCGCAGCTTCTTTGGCTGCTTCTGTACCGTTGTGACCCATAGCAGTACCGACGTCGGCACGTTTCAGCGCCGGTGCATCATTCACACCGTCACCCGTCATCGCTACGATCAGACCCTGCTCCTGCAAGAGTCTTACTAAACGCAGTTTATGTTCAGGGTTGACCCGTGCATAGACATCAACATCCAACACACGTTGACGTAACTCATCTTCACTCATCAGCTCAAGTTCTTCTCCTGTGAGTACCTCATTGGTATTGACAAGCTTAAGCTGTCGGGCGATGGCAAGTGCGGTTGCTCCATGATCGCCGGTGATCATCTTAACCCGGATGCCTGCCCTGTCACAGGTTTGCACCGCCTCAATAGCTTCCTCGCGAGGCGGATCGATCAAGCCGAACATGCCCAGCATGATCAGGCCATTTTCTACATCACTGAACGCCAGCTCCATCTGTTCATAATTGGTAGGTTTTAAGGCAATGGCCAACAGACGTTGACCTTTCTTTGCCAGCTCTTCAATACGGTTAAGCCAGTAAGTTTTATCGAGAGGCTGGTCACCGTCAACACTTCTCTGATGAGAGCACATCTCCAGTATACGCTCAGGTGCCCCTTTAACAAAGATGAAGGCATCACCTGTATGACTATGGTGAAGCGTTGCCATAAAACGGTGCTCGGACTCAAAAGGGATAAGATCAGTACGCGGGTGCTGTTTTTCTTCCTCTTCTATATCCAATTCAGCCTTCATTCCCGACACCAGCAAGGCCCCTTCCATCGGGTCACCACAGACCTGCCATTCACCCTCTTCCTCTTCCAACGATGTATCATTGCAGAGTATTGCAGCTCGAGAGACCTCCTCCAAAAGCTGTTGCTCCTCAGGAAGCACTCCCCTGTCTGAAAGAGATATCGTCCCATGTGGGTCATAGCCCGTACCGGTCAACTCAAACAGGTTGGCAGCAGTTGTGATCGTACGTACTGTCATCTCATTACGGGTCAATGTACCTGTTTTATCTGAACAGATCACCGACACCGCCCCCAAGGTCTCAACTGCAGGCAACTTACGGATAATGGCATTTCTATGCGCCATACGCTGTACACCGATCGCCAGTGTGATGGTCATAATTGCAGGCAGTCCTTCTGGGATCGCAGCTACTGCCAGGCTTACAGCCGCAAGGAACATCTCTGCAGCATTGTAATCTCGAACGAAGAAGCCAAACGCAAAAGTGATCATAGCAACACCCAGTATGGCTGCCGTCAGCCAATGGCCAAACTGCGCCATTTGACGTAACAGCGGGGTCGTCACAGACTCCACTTCCGACACCAACCTGCTGATGCGACCTATCTCGGTCTGTGCACCGGTCTCAACAACCACACCACTGCCCTGACCATGGGTAACAAGAGTGCCGGAATAAGCCATACAGCGACGATCACCGATCACACTCTCTTGTGTGACAGCTTCAGTGATCTTCTCTACTGCCATCGACTCACCCGTCAATACCGATTCCTGAATTTGCAGCCCTTTTACACGGAAAAGCCGCAGATCTGCCGGTACCTTGTCGCCTGACTGAAGCAAGACAACATCCCCCGGAACCAAACCTTCTGCTTGGATCATCATCTGTCGGCCATCACGTATTACCATCGCATTGAGTGAAAGCATCTGGCGAATGGCTTTCAAAGCATTCTCCGCCTTACCCTCCTGCACAAATCCGATCACAGCGTTAATGATTACCACACCCAAGATCACACTGGCGTCTATCCTGTGTCCTAACATTGCGGTGACAGCACCCGCAGCGATCAATACATAGATAAGAACATTATGAAATTGGTAGAGAAAACGGATTAACGGACCGCGTGTCTTTGGCTCTGGAAGCCGGTTTGGCCCATGTTTAGCAAGTCTGGCAGCTGCATCTTCTTTGGATAGACCGCTTTGTGTTGTTTTGAGAGAGGTACAGACTGTTTTTATCTCTTCAGTATGCCAACTGTTTGATGCAGGACTATTATTCATAAGACACCCCTAAAACCGTTCTCAATTCTTTTTACTGATGAGCCAGTACGTGACCCCTAAAGACAGGACAACTGCCCCGGTTGCAACGACCAGCCTGACCGGTATGACGTTTGTTTTGAGATAAAGCGTAATGTTGATAAAGATCTCTATAGCGATCACCA
>JAUWLG010000041.1 GCA_030613795.1 Helicobacteraceae bacterium | reverse complement strand
TCACTCTCATCAAAGGCTTTGATACTTGCACTGTTATTGTGGTCAAAACGATACGCCAGTCCGGCATTAAGTGTCCATAAGAGATTGTTACGCTGTGTTCGGTCCGAAGTGTTGATCTCTTTTTCAGAGACTTTTGCCGCTTCTGCAAAATGACCTTTTGCGACTAAAACATCATTATTGACCATAGCCTCTTTTGGGGCACAACCACTCAAGAGGACAAGTGCCAAAATTGCGAATAAACCTATCTGTATCTTATGTGTAAACAAACTTAACCTTTAAGATCGATCTCGTTTTGTAATTTTTTAGTTAATGACGTAAAGACTAGCATGTAAGAGTCATCGATCCACTCTTTAACAAGTGTGTCATCTGCCTCTTTGTTGCATGTCACGGTGTTCCAATGCTTTTTATTCATATGATATCCGGGTATGACACAACTGTAGATCGAACGCAGTTCAGCAGCATAAAGCGGATTACATTTAAGATTCAGACTGACTTCATCACTCACGTCACTGCTCAAAGCAAACATCTTGTTTCCTACTTTATAAACTGCCGTTACCTTGTCAAACGGGTACTCTTTGACAACCCCTTTTTTTGCAAGACAATACGTTTCAATATCTTGATTTGTCATAATAACCTCTATGGTTGTAGGCTTATATTATTATCTATAGTTTATAATGCCATAAAAAAAGAGAAACTATGCAAACCCATGAAGCCATTAGAACAGAACATTATCTGACATCTGCTGAGATCGAGGCACATCTTGATGGTGTAGAGTACATCATCATGGCAGCGCCAACTACACGTGACAACCCAAGAACACCCATACATTTCACCATCTTTTTAAACACAACCGATGTTCTGCCACATGAGATACAAGAAGCTATCTTAGGAAAGTTCGCTGAACAGTATAAAATTACCAACATCCAAGATGTTTTCTCTCAGATCGACGCAGTTGCCTTTGCCGTAACCAATCAAGATACAAACATGCCAATGCACCTTTTCAAAGACGATGACAAAAAAAACCTTGAGCACGGTTTTATGCACATCATAGACTTTGAAGCAGACTCAGTTGACTTTGGTGAGGCTAAAGCAGGTTCTACAGGGTGGAGTTATAGTTACAACTAAAACACACCGCTAAAGATATTTCTATGCCCGTCATTCCTGCGAAGACAGGAATCCAAGAGTTGTTACTTTCAAGATCACTTTAATTGTTTGATTCCTGCCTTCGCAGGAATGACGGATTATTTAAAAACTATTATTCTTTGATCCATTTACTAGCAGCAAGCCACTTCGATCTCATCAACCGTTTTAGCAATTCCTTGAGAAAGGTTTTCACACCCCTCTTTGGTTATCAAGATATTATCTTCGATTCGTATTCCGATGCCCCAATATTTTTTAGGAATCTTCTCATCATCTTGAGGCAAGTAGATACCCGGCTCTATCGTCATGACCATCCCCTCTTCAAATAACAGCTCATCACCGTTATCATCGCTGTAAGGACAAGGGTCATGTACATCCAGGCCCATCCAGTGACCGATACCGTGCGGGAAATACTTTTTATGTGCTTTCTCTTCTAAAAGAGCCTCTACTTCACCTTCTAAAATGCCAAACGCTACCATTCCTTCTGTTAACAGTTTTTCAGAGAACGCTTGCAGCTCTTTTTTAGAGCCGCCGGGTTTGATCGCAGCGATCACTTTTAGCTGAACATCCAAAACCATGTTGTAAAGCTCTTTTTGTGCCGGCGTGAATATTCCATTGACCGGATATGTTCGTGTAATATCACTGGCATAAAACCCGTATTCACACCCCGCATCGACCAAGACCAATTCACCCTCTTTTAGCAGTTGATCATTTTTGATGTAGTGCAGGGTATTGGCACTGTTTCCACCTGCGATAATGGTAGTGTAGGCATCACTGAAAGCGCCCTCTTTTTTAAAGAGATACTCATATTCGGCTTGAAGTTGATACTCCAACATCCCAACTCTACATCTTTTCATAGCGTGATGGTGTGCTTGTTCTGTGATAGAGAGCGCTTGTTTGATCAAAGCCACCTCGTCATCACTTTTGATCAGACGCATCTGCTGTGTCAGTTTGGTAATGTCACTAAAGCTTCGAGGCGAGACAGTCACTCCTCGGGTGTGCAACATCGTTTTAGCAACTGTTTTGAGTTGTGCATAGACCTTATTGTCGTCAAACAGCTCGAAATATAGAAGAGTATGTTCTTTAATAAGTTCTTTGATCTGCTCTTCAAAACTCTTGATGCCATAGACTTCGTCAAAACTAAAACACGCTTTCGCCGCCTCAACACCTAAACGCTCGCCTGTCCAAAGTTCCATCTCCGGTACTTTCTCTTGGACAAAAAGAACACTTTTGTGTTCATCGCCTTTTTTACACAGAACAACCACACTGTTATCTTCTTCAAATCCCGTCAAATAATAAAAGTCGCTGTTGGGTCTAAACGGATACTCTGTATCATTGGAACGCATCTGCATGATTGCTGTTGAGAGCACGGCAACACCATCGTCCATCATCTCTAAAAGTCTGTCTCGTCGCTCTTTATACACTGTTTCATTCATAGCGCTATTGTAACAGAAATCTTCTCCCCTTTGTAACCGATAAGAGTCTTATGTGACAAAGTCACTGACAACAATTTTAAAAAACCCTATACTTGTATTATCTAAACAAAAAGACTTCATAAAGAAGCCTAAAAAAAGGATTTATATGTGTAATTCAGGATTTTTCGATCGTTTTTTAAGAGTGTTTGTCGGAGCACTACTTATGTTTATTGCGGTATTTACAGGATGGGTATGGGGTTATATCGGTCTTATTCCACTTCTGACAGGTCTAAGCGGTTTCTGCCCATTGTATACGATCTTGCGTATCAACACAGGCTGTAAGGCGTAAGTACCTCTATTACCTCGCCAACTAAATAGAGCTCTCCGCTCTATTTTACACAGCACTCTTCTAGCCAGCTGTTTGTCTCAAGCAAAAGTTGTGAGACAAGTTTGTTGTAGCCTTTTACAGCACCCTCAACATTTCCCTCTTTCTCTTTTTGCTCCATGTCAAATAGCTTTGTCGCAATGATCTTACGAGTGTACTGATCTACCACTCTAAGCTTAACAGAGAGGTGAAGTGTAGTCGAACCATCTTCATGGATCTGCTGTGAAAAGTCATAGATATTCATCTCTAGTATTAGCTCACCTTGAGCCAGTGAGCGCAATGGGATCACATCTTTAAAGATTTCGGTCTGAGTGATAGAATGCATCATTAGATTACCCAACTGCTTATCTATACCTTCATTCCAGCGTGCTTTTGTATAGCTGTAGCTCTGACCATTATCACTGGTATAGTAGATGTTACTGCCACTCAAAAGTGCCGAACTCTCTATAACACCCATACGAATGACCTGGTCGCTAAATCGACTATTCTTTGTCACTTTTACAACATGATCCGCACTCAAGTTGTATTTTGATGCCGCTGGTACTGTTGTTTGAAGTGAACAGCCTCCCATAATAAAGAGGCTAAGTCCAAATATCATCTGTATAAATAAGAATTTTTTCATTACTTCTCTCCCGGACCGATATTAGGTTCTTCACTTTGCAACAGCATATTTGACGGGCTGTCACCAAAACGCGCTAACATCAGGTTTATTTCGTTTAAGGTGATCTCCATCTCACGCATGGTGATCTGGAACTGTTTCATCGGCTCTGCTGTACTCTCTTTCATTGAGTAGTCCCCGTTTCTGTTGCGCTCTTCAAAAACAGCCAATGATGAGGCGATCGTCAAATAACTTTTCGATATCGAGGACAACGCATTGGAAACACCCTCCTCAAAAGCAACACTTTTATCGATAAATTGGTCCACTTTTGGCATCGTCTTATCCATTTTTTCGACTGTAGAACGAGCTGACGCAAGCAGTTTATGGAAATCATCAATACTCTGATCATTCAGGGTTTTATCGAATTTGGCCATGATTGCTGCCAAATGTTTTAAGGTCTTGGTGATCTCAACTTGATTCTCTTCACGTAGCAATATCTGAGCCGATTCCATAAGGTTGGAAAAATTCACCGAGACCGATCCAAAAGACTCTTCGACCTTCACCAAAAATGAAGGTACCGACTTTATCACCGGAATATCTTTTTTTCCGTCACAGAGCAATGGTGCCGTTTTGGAGCCTTGGCTCAGGTCGATATAACTAAGACCTGTAATACCCTGTGCCTTCAATTTTGCAACCGTATCCGTTTTGATAGGCGCATTTTTATCTACTAAGATGTTAACCTCTATCTCTTCTATATTGGCCAAATTAATACTCATTTGGGTCACTTTACCGATGGTCACCCCTCTATACTTTACAGGCGAGTCGATGTTCAAACCCGAAACTGATTCCGTAAAATAGATCTTGAACGGTATCAGCTCTTTATCGTCAGTAGGTCTGATCAGCCAAATCACAAATACAAAGATCAGTACAATCGACATGATGACAAAAAGACCGACCATTGTGTAATTCGTTTTTGCGTTCATCCTAATCCTTTATTTTTCATTGTTAAAAAATCGCTCTATAAATGGGCTTTTGATCTTTTTGATCTCATCCAAGGCACCCTCGGCAACTACTTTTTTATTGTCGATGACTGCCATTCTGTCGAGTGTGTTGTTAATAGAGGTCAAATCATGCGAGACCATCACTACTGTCAGATTCAGAAGATCACGTAACTTTACTATAAGTGTATCGAATTCTCGCGCAGATATAGGGTCAAGACCCGAAGTAGGCTCATCTAAAAAGAGAATTTTAGGGTCCATTACCAGAGCCCGTGCCAAGGCTGCCTTCTTCTTCATCCCCCCGCTGATCTCGGATGGGTACAGGGTGCCATCAAATTGCTTCAGGCCGACGATGTCGATCTTAAACGCAACAATATCATTGATCGTCTCTTGTGAGAGGTTGGTGTACTCCTGCAGGGAGAGTGCAATGTTTTCAGCAACCGTTAACGAAGTAAATAGAGCATTGGATTGAAAAAGCACACCCCACTGCATACGGAGTCTCTGCGCCGCCCGCATTCGAATATACTCTATTTTCTGACCCAACAGTTCGATGGAGCCGCTCTGAAAGTTTTCCAACATAATGATCTCACGCAGCAGCGTTGTTTTTCCACAGCCACTTGGTCCCAAAAATCCGTAGATCTCTCCCTCATTCACATGCAGATCAATCCCGTCATGGACAAGATTTTTGCCAAACCGGGTTACTACGTTACTGACTTCTATGATCTTTTTGCGATTCATCATCTAGTACCCCAGATTCGTAAAGATAATAGAGAAGAAGGCATCACAGATGATCACCGCGAAGATCGACTCCACCACCGCTTTTGTTGTGTTAAACCCAATACTCTGAGTATCATTTTTAACCTGCAGACCGCGGTAGATACCGATAGTTGCGATCAGCATGGCAAAAAATGGCCCCTTTAGCAGACCGATCCAGAAGTGTTTGACACTCACCACTTCAACAAATCGCTCCATAAAGATCGTTGTTGTCAGGCCAAGCTCTACCTTGGCGATCAACATCCCGCCAATGATCCCTGCTATATCGGCAAAAAAGATCAAGATAGGCATCATAATGACAAGTGCCAACATACGAGGCAGAACCAAAAAGGCATACGGATCAAACCCCATCGTGCGCATGGCATCGAGTTCTTCAGTGATCTTCATGACCCCAATCTGTGCGGCATAAGAGGAGCCGCTGCGACCGGCAACGATAATAGCCGCCAACATCGGGGCAAGCTCACGCAGGATCGAGATACCCAGCATATCAACGATAAAGATATTGGCACCGTAGAGTTTTAACTGTGCCGCAGACTGATACGCAACAACGATACCGATCAAAAACATGGTCAGTGCAACGATCGGCAGGGCCTTGATACCGCTCTCATAGATCTCAAAGGTCATCTCTTTCCATCGTATGTGTCGCAGATGAAAGAAGGAGCCAAAAAAGATCACACTCAACTGTCCAAAAAAACTAAGGAAGTCAAGAAACTTCGTTACACGATCAGCACTGTCCACACCGACAGCGTGAAAAAAACCCTCTTTTTCCGGTATAAAACTGCTATCAAAATGAGCATGTTCCTGTGCCATCGTAAGCATCTTTTCAACATCACTTTTCATCGCACTTAACACAACCTCTTTGTCGCTGTTTTTTGCGTTCTGAATATCTTTTGCGATCAACAAGGCTAAGGCGGAGTCCATACTTTCAAGTTCTGAAAGATCCCAGACAATACTCTTGGCCTGCACATTTTGTACAGAGGCTTGAAGCTGTTTTTCGATGATTGAGAGGCGTTGGATGGTCGGTGTACCTTGGATCTTAAAGGTAGCAACTTCGCCTTCCAGTGTGACCAGCAGTCCGACGTTTACCTTAGCTGCCATAATCTATTCCTGCTCTCTTGCGAAACTGACACGTTCTAAACCATCAACAACAAAACGCATATACCCCAGACCACAGGCAAAAGCAGGAAGGTTGACATATTTACAGCCCTGGATCTCAAAAGAGAGGTCTTGATGGTGATGACCTTCGATAAAGAGGGCATACTCTTCTAGTTTCTGTTTTGCGAGATGTTTTGTAATGAACGTTTCAAAAGTATGCATCTTTTGACAATCATCTTTTCGTGCCAGTTTTGCATCAAGAGCGTTAAGGATAAACTGTTTGCCGATAGTGTTTATAAAACGTAATAATCTCAAAACAAGCGGATTTCGTATGACGGCAGTATAAAGACGGTAGTCCAAAGGACCATCTAAATCCCCATGAGCCAAAGCAACGGACTGCTCTTTGTATCTGCAGTCAACAGGCTGTTGTTTAATGGAGAAGACCTGGACACCGGGAAAGATCGAAGCGAGGTTGAAATCATGATTACCCTCAAGATAGACGAGCTCGATGTTGTCACTAAGGGTATTAATAAGGTCAACTGCTTCTTGGTTGCGCTCTATGGTCTTAGCAATTCCACCAAAGAGAAGATCAAACATATCACCCATCAAAATGAGCTGAGGAGTCTGGATCTCTTGGGCGCGGATCGCTTTTAAAAAGTCGAGAAACTCACTGTGCTTAAAGGAGTAGTGGGCATCACTAAGAAAGATCGCCCCTTCAAGGAGCTTCAGCGGTTTATGGGACATAGGCGATATCAGGCACACCGGCATCTTGAGAAAGGCCCATCATCAAGTTGGCATTGACGATCGCTTGCGAACTTGCTCCGCGAAGAAGGTTGTCAATAGCGGCATTGATAAAAAGCGTCGAACCGTTACGTTTGGCATACACATCGCAAAAGTTGGTTCCGGCAACACTTTTCATGTCAACAGGGTTTTCACGAACACGTACATAAACCTCATCTTTGTAAAACGCTTTCAAAACGTCCATCGCGTCGAAGTCACCTTCGACCTGCATGTAGACCGAAGAGAGCATCCCGCGTGTCATCGGCAGCAGGTGCGGTACAAAGTTCACAGTGGCATCATCGATCTCCAGCTTTTCAGCGATCTCCGGACCGTGACGGTGTTGCATCGGGTTGTAAGCAAAAGCATTATCGTTGATCGTGACATAATGTGTGAGCGTTGACAACTTTTTCCCTGCCCCGCTCACACCGCTTTTGGCATCTACGATCAGAGGCGAACCTTTAATCTGATACTTCATAAACGGCAGTGCCGCCAAGATCGAAGCAGTCGGGTAACAGCCCGGATTAGCAACTAACTTGGCTTTTTTTATCGCCTCAAGATTCAACTCAGGCAGTCCATAAACAGCATGTTCAAGGTTTGCAGCATCGATATGTTCAACATAGTGCTCTTCATAACGTTTTTGTTCCAGACGATAATCAGCAGAGAGATCGACCACTTTTACATCTAAAGCCATCAACTCTTTGACAAATCCCATTGCCGTTTTGTGCGGCAGCGCCAAAAAGGCAAGTTCACACTCTTTTGCAACCTCAGCTGCATTAGCCTTTTCAACATCACACTCATAAACATCTAAAAGTGATGGGTGCAGTTGTGTTAGTGTAACACCGCCTTCACTTGTCGCCACATAAGCAAGCTCAAACGTCGGGTGTTTGACGATCATCTTGATCAGTTCAAGACCGGTATAACCGCTTGCCCCAATGACCGCTACCTTAATCATGGCACTCAAATACGATCTCTTGGTATTTGACCTCACTCACTTCAAACTCCTTGATACCGCCCGGAAGACGTACTTTAATCTCGTCGCCCTCCTCTTTACCAAGGATCTGTTTTGCTAGCGGTGAGTTAAACGAGATTAAACCCACGTCAGGATTACTCTCGCAACCGCCGACAATCGTATAGGTCACTTCATCGCCAGAATTCAGGTCTTCAAGGACCACTGTCGAACCAAAGCTCACACGGGCATGTTCTAGTGCACTTGGATCTACGATCTTCGCATTCATCAACATCTCACCGATCTCTCGAAGACGACGGTCGATGTTAGCCTGCTGCTCTTTAGCGGCGTGATACTCGGCATTCTCTTTCAAGTCACCCATATCAGCCGCCTCTTCGATCGCCTTGATCACACCCGGACGTATATCTAATTTAAGGTGGTTCGACTCGGCCTGAAGACGCTCGTACCCAAATTTTGTCATTGGTTCTATATTTTGTTCCAAAAAATTCTCCATATTTTCAGCTGTATCGTTGCACAGCAATAAATCATAATAGTAAGTATTATACCCTTTGGAGGTAAAAATTGGAATATACTCTTATTTTCATGGAAAAAAGTATTGTCTTTGGGGCTTGACTAGTTAAGAGAATTAGACTTATAAAATTTGTTCGATAATTTTAGACACTATGGCATTTTATAGC
>JAUWLG010000171.1 GCA_030613795.1 Helicobacteraceae bacterium | reverse complement strand
GCCAATACCCGCGTCCGCCACGCAGTGAAAGACAGTGGTACTTAGGAAATTTTGCTTGGTACTCTTTCAGACGATCATGTGTCGCCTTGCCGGTGTCGCAGTAGAAGACAAAGACAGAACCCTCCGGCTCTTTTTGAAGCTCAAAAGGATTATAGACAACGGTGTCCGCTTTTTCGATCGATGCCAAAATAGTATCGATCAACAGCACTTTCACACCCTCTTTTTCAAGGCGCTCTTTTTCACGCAGAAACTGCTCTTGTGTCCACTCATCAGGAAATTCTCTGTCCATACTATTCTCTATATTTTTTGTAAATTTTAACAAAGCTTTTTACTATTGGCACTGTAATTTATATTTATTGAAAAAACTTCAGTTAATCGCTCTTCATCTACACCAAAAGCTAACCCAAAACTAACCCGTAACTAACTACAATACTCTCATGTCTAAAAAAAAGAAATTTATAAAATTAAACCAGACCATCCGCCACTATTTTGGCGAAGACGGTTTCGATGAGGGGATACAGCGTGTAAGTGAAGCAACACTTATTGAACTTGCGCAGGCCCTTGGTATCGTTACTGAGAATTTATCCAAAAAAAACCTGGTTCGTATCTTCCGTACCCTCTGGTCAGAAGCTGACATCGATCTTCGTCGTCATATCGTTGACTTTTTCAAAGCAGAAGATAAGATCTATGTCTCAACCAAGCCTAAAGTCGACCATGATGAACGTGCTGAAAAAATAGAAGAACTTCTTCTTGATATGCCTGATGTCACAAAAGAAGAAGCTCTCGAGCTGCACCAGGCTTTTTTAGATGTACGTACAAAAAAGATAAACCTCTATAAACTTCAAAGCAAACTCGAACATATTCGTTTTGAAAAGAAACGGACCACCATTGAGAAGAGTGTTCAAGGGATTTTTGATGTCGAAAATCGACTGGAGTTTAATGCCTCCCTTCTCTACGAAATCGAAGGTGAAAGCTTCCACAAGATCCAACCTCTTCGTACTAAAACATTCTCTTTTAGTTTTTTGCAAGAGAGTCCGATCGACGAGATCGTTGCAGCACTAACAGAAGCAAAAACAGAACTAACAACACACAAACAAAAAGAGTTGACACTTTTTTTAAAGAGCATACCGTCACCACACGCCTACCTCTCAAAAGAGGAGATCATCGCTGCGATAAAACGCGCTGAGCCTAACGCTGACGTGACAACCGTAGCGCTCACTGATGCTATCTTGAAACGTATTTTTGAACCCTTGGTCCCACTGAGTGAACTTTCGCAAACAATGACAGAGATGATCTTGAGTGTTCAAGCAGAGTTTACTCCCCAGCATGCCAAGCAAGCACTGCGTTATGAACTGCATATACTGTTACCAAAAAAAGAGATTCTTCAACGTATCTGGAATGCGCAAGAGCTCACTGTCTACACACAGGTTCAAAAAGAGCAGCTCGCACATGAAGAGCACTTTCATCGAGAGTTCTCTGAACTGTTAGAGAGTGCAAAAGAGGCTTCCGCCAGCCTACAGATGCGTGATGAGGAGGTCACTGAAAAAGTCTTAGAGGTTCTGCTTCCACAACTTCATGCTGACCTGCTGATCTCAAAAAAGATCGCTAGGAGAACACTAGCCCGTTTTCATGATTCTATCCATGAAGCGCTGCTAAAACATCAACGCCAGCAACTACTGGCCCGTACCATTCGTGACTTTAAAAATCTCTTTCCACTAGCGCGTGAACTGCGACGAAAACTCGTCCTGCACATCGGCCCGACCAACAGCGGTAAGACCTATCAGGCCATGAAGGCCTTAGAAAAAGCAGACACCGGTTACTACCTGGCACCTCTTCGTCTCTTGGCATTAGAGGGATACGAATCGCTTAAAAAAGATGGTATTGATGCCTCTCTGATAACAGGTGAGGAACAGCTGCTTCATGATGATGCAACCCACATCTCTTCCACTATTGAGATGCTCAACTTTGAGATGGATGTTGATGTCTGTGTCATCGATGAAGTGCAGATGATCGACGACCGCGACCGCGGATGGGCATGGGCCAATGCCATCATCGGTGCCCCTGCCAAGACCATCATCATGACGGGTTCTTCGAACTGTAAAGAGGCTATTATCGCCTTAGCGGAGTATCTTAACGAACCGCTTGAGATCATCGACTTTACACGTAAAAATCCGCTAGAGATGCTCACACATGCAACACCACTAAATGATATAAGACCGGCCACTGCCATCATCGCCTTTTCACGGGCCAACGTCCTTAGGCTAAAACAGCAGCTCTCCAAGACCTACCGTGTCAGTGTCGTGTATGGAAACCTCTCTCCAGAGGTCAGACGCGAAGAGGCGCGTCGTTTTCGTGAGGGTGAGACGGAGGTCCTTGTTGCAACTGACGCCATTGCAATGGGGCTAAACCTCCCCATACAGACCATTCTCTTCTCTCGCGGCGACAAGTTTGACGGTGTCAGCCAACGCCCGCTCATAACAACAGAAGTACAGCAGATAGCAGGGCGCGCAGGACGATACGGTATGCATGAGAAAGGGTATGTCGGCTCACTCCGTCCGGAGGTACTTAACCAGTTAAAAACGACCTTTGCCCAGACACCGCCACCTATCAAGATCCCCTTTAATGTCATGGCAAATCTTGAACACATCAAACTTGTTGGCGGTATCTTGGAAGAGAACTCTCTCGAAGAGATCTTAAACTTTTTTGTCAAATACATGAAGTTCAACGGCCCTTTTCGTGCGGCCAATCTTGAAGACATGTTAGAAGCAGCCATCATAGTCGATGGCTATGACTTAGACCTTCCTACCAAGTTCCACCTGGCCTGTGCTCCCTTGAGCCTGCGCTCACCCTTTATCGTGACCGCTTATGAACGCTACCTCCACCTGCTGGAAAAAGACGAGTTCATCCCCTACCTTCCTCCAAGTAATCTAGGAAGCTTTGCTAACAGTATGGAAGAGCTCTTGGAAGCAGAAGACTATGTCAAAGAGATCTCACTTTACTTGTGGTTGAGTTACCGTTTTGAAGAGAGTTTTTTTGATGCCGAAAAGGCAAAACAGTCGCGTGTAAAACTCAACAACTTCATCGAAAACTCACTCAAACAGAGCCACTTCGTCCCACGATGCCGACAGTGTACAAAGCCCCTGGCACTCGACAGCAAATACGCCATCTGTCAAAGCTGTTTTAAGAAGTTGAATATGGAGAAAAGAAAGGCAGATAGGCAGACGAGTGGGTCTTCAAGACCTAAGAGACGACGCTAGGATCACTTTCCCGAAGTGACTGGTGAATCACTTATGAAAAAGTGTCGGAATTTATAACATTTGTCACAACTTTCGTCATTCCTGCGAAGGCAGGAATGACGAAGATAAGGGGCTTTTTACTTTATTAAATCACTATAATCAAAGTGATTTGGCTTTAGATATATTTTCCGTTGCTTCACCATAATTCGCTCATCATCGAAGGCGTATTTCTCAAAACGTGTCTTGATCTTTTCACGTTTCTTCTTCGAGTACATCTTCAATTTCAAAAACTGCTTCAAAGAGACAAAGTCATCATCTTCATCAACTACATCGATCACATCATCTAAAGGTTCCTCTTCATCAGCCGCAACAGCTTCTTCTATAACCGCTTCCATATTCTGATGTGTCAGAAACTTAGAGGCTACCACCTGTAGAACACTTTTTAGCTGGATGTCACGCTCTTTGTATATCTGTTCAATTTTCTCTTTATCTTCGATAAGCATCTGTTCGCGCTGCTCTCGAAGTGAACGCGTCTCACCCTCTAGTTCAGATATCTTTGCTTTAAGCACTGTATTTTCTTGCTCAATATAGCTGTAATACTTGTCGTTGCCGGCACTGTTTTGAGCCGGTTCTTTTTTAACATCACCTACTGTTACATATTTTGTCCCATGTTCAATAACACAGTCAAGAGTGCCGCGACGGATACGATTATGAATAGCCTCTTTTGAGACCTTAAAATACTCAGAAGCTTCGGCTACGGTCATTTTGCTCATACAAATCCTTTTTATAATGTCTCCGTTGTTGATAATTGTTCACTATCTCTACTACTTTATCCACTAAACAATGCCATTTAGGCATTATTTACTGGCATATCATCAACTCTGGTTCCAAAGCTAAAAAAGCCAAGCAGTTGGCTCTTTTAACGCTACTCACCTATCGCATATTTTCGAAGACAAGTGGAGCATCCCACTCCAT
>JAUWLG010000296.1 GCA_030613795.1 Helicobacteraceae bacterium | reverse complement strand
TTACCACGCTTCAAAAAGTTCGTCACATACTTCGTAATACGTTCATCCCCTGAAGCAACACCAACAACCATACGCGCAAGAGGTCCAACCTCCATACGGGTATCATCATAGATAGGTGACTTGATCCAGCTGTATTTTTTGTTGGTATCAAGATAGGCGACACCGTTCTCTTTTCTGCCAAAACCTGTGTAATTTGGAATCGTTGTTCCATCGTATGGATGTAGAGGTTTTGCCCCCTCATACCATGCGTGTGTTACATCTTCAGCGATCTTGGATTGGTCTAGCGGTTGGTAACTTGTCAGATCGCCACCGGTAACTGTACCGCTGGGAAAGAGCAGTGCCGAGTTATAAAAACCGGTGTCATCAAGACGGAAGTCCCCATAACTCATATAGTTTTTAAGCCCGCCGCCGGTTCCATCAAGCGCTTCATCAGCATACATCGTCCCCGCCATATAGACATCTGGAAGATAGGCCTGTTTAATAAAGGCTGTAAACTCTGTATGAAGCTGTTTGAACAGTGCAATTCGAGCTGGATTTTGTATATCTTGAACACAGGTAACTCCCCCGACCACAATCGATTGAGGATGCGGATTTTTACCACCGAAGATCGCCATCTGTTTTGCCGCTTCACGCTGCAGGTCAAGCGCTTTCAGATAGTGTGTTACCGCTAAAAGATTCTGTTCTGGTGTCAACTTGTAATGTTCATTGCCCCAATACCCGTTGCCAAAGATCCCGAGTCGGCCCTGTTTGACAAACTTGGCAACACGCTCTTTAACCGCTGCAAAAGCGCTTTCACCATCAATATAAGGTTTTACACCGGCTACCGATGCCCATTTTTGTGCCTCTTTTACTACTTTTGCCGGATCGGCAGAGAGAGCAGAGACAACATCGACAAAATCAAGTGCATGAAGATGATAGAAGTGAACAACATGGTCATGGGTGTAAAGAGAACCTTGGATCAGGTTACGGACAATCCGCGCATTTTTAGGAATAGTGACATCAAAAGCATCTTCAACAGCTTCGATACTGCGTTGGTAGTGCGTTCCGGTACAGACCCCGCAGATACGCATGGCAAGAAGACCACAGTCACGAGGATCGCGTCCTTGCAAGATCGTCTCGATACCACGGAACATGGTCGAAGAGCTGTATGCATCCACAATAGTGTTGTTCTCATCAACCACCGCTTCTATTCTTAAGTGTCCCTCTATCCGAGTGATCGGGTCGACTACAATATGTTTTTTGCTCATTATGACTCTCCTCCATCTTCTTTTTTACCTGCAAATGCACTCGCTGCTGCATGAATACCGATACCAATACCCGCCGCTGTTAAGAGTCCGAGACCAAACTCATCTACCGACTTCTCAACACCACCAGTCGGTGCTTTGATCTTGGCATCAGCCATTGGGCGCTCGTAGGCATACTTGTCCCAGAAGTCTGGTTCAGAACAGCCTATACAGCCACGACCAACCCCGATAGGCCAGTTGACCCCTTCGTTATAACGTACGATAGAACAGTTGTTAAAGGTCATAGGCCCTTTACAGCCTACTTTATAGAGACAGAAGTTGTTTTTAGCCCCTTCATCACCCCATGATTCTACAAACTCACCCGCATCAAAGTGGGCACGACGTTCACAGTTGTCATGAATACGATAGCCAAAGGCAAATTTCGGACGTAAGAGAGAGTCAAGTTCAGGCACCTGCCCTGTTAAGATATAGTGTAAGATGACACCGACCATATTAGCCGGGTTCGCTGGACAAGCAGGGATGTTAATAATAGGTTTTCCTTTAATCACATCCATTACACCGACAGCGCCTGTAGGATTAGGAGAGGCTGCAGGGATTCCGCCGAAAGTAGCACAAGAACCAACAGCGACAACAGCTGCCGCCCCTTCTGCAATACGTGTCAGGTGGTCAAGAAAGTTCTCTCCTGACGCACCAATAGTACACCACTCTTTTCCAACACCGACAGGAATAGAACCCTCAACAAAAAGAAGGTATTTACCATGAAATGTATGCATAGCATCTTCTAACTGCTTCTCAGCCTGATGTCCAGATGGTGCCATTAAGGTCTCATGAAATTCAAGAGAGATGATGTCTAAAAGTATCTCATCGATCTTTGGCCCGTCTGAGCGAAGAAGAGCTTCTGAGTTACCTGCACAATCTTGTAATTCCAGCCAAATAACCGGTGCTCTGTTCATCAGTTCTGCCGCCTCAGCGACAAGAGGAGCGAACATTGGCGGCAGCATCAACATGGCCGTCGTCGCACTGACCCACTTCATAAAGTCACGACGATCGGTCCCCTGGTCCATCAAGATCTCATTAAAATCTATTTTGTTGGCAGGTTCATGTGCTCGAAGTTCCTCAAGCCGAGCCTCGCACCTCTCAAACAGATCACTATAATATGTGTCACCTCGATTAGTCTCTACTCGAGCACTTTTCGAAGTAAAGAGTTTTTTCACACCATCAATTCTATCCGCCATAACAAGCTCCTCATTAAAGATGAATATCAATTAGCGTAACTCAAAAAAACTTAATTAAATATGAAATCCTTATTTTTGTCTTAAAGAGAAGATTTCTTATCTGATTTTAGGACAAGCGCTCTCTGTTTTATAATAATATAAATATTTAATTCTCTCACTATAGGGTTAATAGCAGATGAAAAATGTGTAACTTTACAGCTCT
>JAUWLG010000103.1 GCA_030613795.1 Helicobacteraceae bacterium | reverse complement strand
CTTCATTTTCAAGGCAAAGAGCTAAAATTCGAGCAGGTCATCACTGATCACAACAGAGCTTTTACACTGCTCTTTGAGACCTTTACAAAAGAGAAGGTTATTGACATTAAAAATGAACTTTCTGCCATTGGTCACCGCGTTGTTCATGGAGGCGAAAAGTTCAGTAAACCGACGTTGATCGACAGTAGTGTACTGACTGAACTCAAATCGTTAAACTCACTTGCACCGTTGCACAACCCTGCCAATATCCTGGGTATAGAAATAACATCTAAACTGGCACCACATATCCCAAATATAGCTGTTTTTGACACTGCTTTTCACCACAGCATGCCCGAACATGCTTTTTTGTATGCTCTACCGACAGCCCTCTACAAAGAGCACCATATTCGCCGTTACGGTTTTCATGGCACTTCACACCACTTTGTAGCGCGAGAGGCAGCAGTTCTCATTGGCCAACCGCTTGAACAACTCAACCTTATAACTCTACACCTTGGTAACGGGGCAAGTGCCTGTGCCATAAAAAATGGTAAAAGTGTCGATACGTCGATGGGGTTCACCCCTTTAGAGGGGCTGGTTATGGGGACACGCTCCGGTGATATTGACCCGGCTATCATCACCTATCTGATGGAGCGTCAAAGCTTTAGTATTAAAGAGGTCGACAAACTTCTGAACAGAGAGAGTGGTCTTAAAGGTATCTGTCATGAAAATGATCTTCGTACCATCATACAAAGAGCTGCCAGTGATGACAAACAGGCTCAACTTGCTCTTGAGATCTTCTCTTATCGCATCAAAAAGTACATCGGTTCTTATATCGCTGTCTTAGGTCGCGTTGATGCTATTGTTTTTACTGGAGGCATAGGCGAACACGCCCCATTAATTCGATCCATGGTTTTAGATGGTTTGGATGAGGCATTCAACATTTTATTAGATGACACAAAAAATCAAGACAGTCATAACTCGGCTATCCATCAGCTAAAAAGTCATATAAAACTATATGTCATCCCCACCAATGAAGAGTTACAAATTGCACTTGAAAGCGCTAATCTCATTGAAAAATCATAAATTAACATAATTTAATACTAAAATAAGATTTAGATGTTAGAATTATCTTAACATTATAACTCTTTATAATGCAGTTCTCTTACATTTCTACTTTGTAGGGGTTGTGTGCAGTTGGTCTTATACCATTCTCGACAAACTTTATCTATGAAAAATTTTGAGATCTTCCCATGATCAAGTCACAAAAGTGACTTTTTCATCATACATTTTTCCTCAAGCTATTACATACACAACAACAATCAAACGCACTATTAACACCATATTTGCTACTATTTCAAAAAGGATACTTTATGATCTATCAACTTACAGAAGAGTACATCGAACTTTACAAACTGATTAAACTTTTAGACCTCGTCGACAGCGGTGCAGATGCAAAAATGATTGTGGCAGATGGTCATGTTGTTCGTAATGGGGAGATTGAAATGCGTAAACGTGCCAAGATCCGCGCTGGTGATACACTAGTTATCGGTGACGTCACCATCGAGGTCGAATAAACGAGCAGATACCAAAAGCTCTTCTCTCGCTCTTAATTACTCTTCATTTAGTTTATGCATGAAATCATTGAAGGTATCTGGGGTGACCCCATTCTCATCCAGAAAAGCCATTAATGCTTTTTCTGAGGCTTCAACCCCTTCGCTTTTCTCGATCTCTAATAATTTCGCATACAGGGCGCTGATTGCTGCTTTTGCTTTTGGTAAAACATTCTTACGGGTCGACACGTAGTTTCTAAAAGAGCCGTCAGGGTTTGTTGCGACCCTTACCTGTGCAAGCACCCAGTAGAACTCCCCGTCTTTACAGAGGTTCTTAACAAAAGCATGAACCTCCTTACCCTCTTTAAGGTTGTCCCAAAGATATTTAAAAATAACTTTCGGCATATCAGGATGGCGAAGAATTGAATGCGGCTGGTCCAGCAATTCACCTTTGGTATAACCGGAGATCTTCATAAAGATAGGATTAGTGTAAGTTATATTCCCCTCTTCATCAGACTTTGATACGATCATATCAACAGGTGTAACTTCATGTTCGACATCAGTTGGAGTTGGTCTTTGCATCTGTTCATTCCTTATGTGGATAGTAAATAATACTACTATACTATGGATATTAACTACATAGTATCATAAAAAATATTTATATTTGCATAGTATGTTTCAAGTATACTTTATCATTTACTGCTTGATCTGCCAAGTAGGAAAGATAAAAATAGTTTATAGAACAAAAGAACTTCCCAACCCTATCAACCCGCCAAAAACACCGCCCCATACAACCAACCAACCGAGATGCTCACGAATGAGATTTTGCACCATCTCTTTGACCAACTGCGGGGTAAGCTCATCAAGACGGGCAGTGATCACCTCTTCTATCTTCGCCAACATATCATCACTTAAGGTCGAATCATTCAGATAGTTCTGCAACTGCTCATCAAAACTCTCACTGGCGACAATACGTGTTACCGCACTTTTTAGTTTGCGGGTGAATGGGTCGCGCAGAGCATCAAGAGCTTTCTCCCCACCGAACATACCAAGCATGCCGCCAAAAGAGGACTCCATCACTGTTTTGCTCAAGGCATCAAAGGCCGGTGAAAAATCGGTCTCTTCTATCATCGGTGACAGGTCGATCTTCTTCTCTTCATTGGCAAAAAAATTGTCAAGTTGCTCTTTGGTAAAAAACTGCGTCATCATCAGCTCTTTGATCGCCGCTTTAAAACTCTCAAAACGGTTAACTATCACACCCGAACCAATAAGAAAAGGCACCTTTTCAAAGAGCATGTGAATTGCAAGCAGATTTGTTATCGCACCTGAAAAAGCGAATATTCCAGTATATAAAACTACCTTAGAGATCATAGGCTCTGGAATGAAAAATGAAAGCGCTATTAATACAAGTGCTGTAAGATTTGTAATCAAGCTTTTATTGATTGACATGATGTTCCTTAATTATAATTATTATCTATAGGGCACATCTAAAAACCCTAGTCAGCCTCAGAGATAAAGAGAGAGGTGAGATTATGCACAACTTTTCTTGAGTCATAGCCATAGCTACGATAAATGAAAATTTTACGATGTGGCATTTAGTGCCACCCTGCATAGAGCTTTAGCTCTTTATGTGCAAGATTGCCTCTCTCTTTATTTCCCTACGGGCAATACAGAGAAATACATACTCTGCGTTAGTACTTCTTACCTTAGCTATGGCTAGGCTTTCTAAGTACCGCCTTGATTATGAATTTCTCTGTATTGCTGAGACTAACTAAGGTTTTTAGAGGTTCCCTACATTAATAAGGGTGGAATTATACATAAAAGGCTACATTATGAAAAATAAATAGCACCAAGCATTATTCAACAATATTGGCGCCTAAAAAGATAGTAACAATGATACAGACTATTGGACAAATATTCGCAACCGGAACAAAAGAGCAGATCGTCTCTCTCTTAGAAGCAGCCCTAAAAAACAGCAAAGAGTCCCCAATGTGGACAGAAAAAGCTATTCCTCTCTCAGAAGCAATACTCTCAGTCTTGATCCCACTTCGTGAGCAAAACCTACTTGTCTCCCCAGAAGGTACAATTCAAGAGTCATTAACACCTGAACTTTTTCTACGCTACTGTGACCTCGCCAACCTAAAATGGCTCGCGTTTACACTGCAACAGAGTAATGACGTCTCAAAACTAGAGCGAAGTAAGTATACTCCAGAACAAGCTGCTAAATACAAAGCAATGGATCTCAGTACATTAGGCGGCTATCTAAGCGGCTACACTGTCAACTTAGAAGATGAGTGGTTAGACTTCCCAATAGCAAACTACAACCTACACATAGGGGTAAGTGACCTCATCAAAAAATTGATTTAATAGAGTAAAGAGTAAAGAGTAAAGAAAGATGGCGAAGCTCATCTTGAATAATAGAAGAAAAAACTAAACGCGAAAAGTTTCAGATTTGGTGTAGATTGTGTATAACTCAGACCGAAGGCGTACACCGGTACGTCGAGCGGGTCTGAGTTAGGTGCAAGATGCGCCGAAGCTGGAACTTTTACTTTTACCAGGAGACTGATTTTCCTGATCCCCGTTTTCCGATTATTGTCTCACCTTCCCACCAGGCAAGCCCCGTCTTGATCTCAGTCAGACTCAACATAAAGTAGTACTCTACCTGCTGCCTACCGTCATCCATCCTCACATTACGCTGCAAGATCTTGCCCGAAAGGCTCATATCCGGAGCGATCAACTGCCCTTTTTCCTGAACGGTACGCTGGTTAAACTCATCATCTTCTCGAAGCTCACGTGCCTGTTTGCTCATTTTATCTTCAGCCCCGTTAGCGCTCACCGCTGTTGTCACAACCACCTTGCCGCTTCTTAGCAGTTCAACACGGATCTTCTTAATTAGTTGATCAGTATCTATATGCTGCATCGTGTCATTGGTGACACGCGAGATTGCCAAGACATAACGATCACCGCTCTTTTTATCAAGTGCACCCGATTTCAGCATCGACTGCACCGCTTCGGCTGCTGCCTGATTAAAGTCACGATAATCAAGTCCCATCACCTGGTCACCTTTGTCATCGTGTATATCGATACGTTCCGTTTTGTCAGCACAGCCACTCATCAAACCTGCTGCAAGCAGTGCACTTAATATAATTGTCGTAAATCTTTTCATGGGTTTCCTTTATTTATTGATAAAGAGACGGTAATCAACCGCATTTTTATTTGGTGCAACAATGTGAATGGTAAAGTTGGCATTTTTGTAGACCGGCAGTTCTACCCAATTCGATGCGATCGATTCGATCTCGAAACCGTCTTTATCAAACCAGACCACACGATAGCGCAGTTTCATATATTTATCTGTTTCGTTTTCACCGAGAACTTGCAGCTCTTTCAAACCACTTTCACTGTTGATACGTTCACTGATCTTCTCGATGGCGATATCACCTTTGATCGAATCATCCACCACTTTCACATACGATGTTTTATCAGCACACGCACTAAAAAGAAGTACGATTGCTACTAACCATATCCATTTTCTCATGCTATCTCCTCCTTTTGGGCCCTTCTAACAACCCTATATATCCTCAGCGATACAGAGAAATTCACAATCAAGGCGGTACTTTGAAGCCCTAGCCGTAGCTAAGGCGAAAAGTACCAACGCAGAGTGAGTGTTTCTCTGTATCGCCCTGAGGGAGGGCAAAAAAGAGGCAACCTAGCACAAAACTTTTTATCGTCGTAGCTTTGGCTATAACTCAAAAAAGATTCTGCACTATCTTCCCTCTTTTTTGTCCTCTGAGGATATATAGGGTTATTAGAAGTGCCCATCGGTATAATTGATACCGAAGGTTTTGCACCCGCTGTACTCATTTTAACATAAACTAATGTATGCTCACTTAACGGAAGATCGATCTGAGTCAAGCTCAATCCTGTCGAGGTTTTAATCGTAAACTTTCCATTTTCAGGACGCTCTAAACGTATAAGATCAAAACGCTTTGGCAGTGTCGTCCAGGTTCGGGTGTCCGCTTGTGTCGAAGCGATGGTATAGACTGTTGTAGCAAGGGATGCCAATGCAAAAGCA
>JAUWLG010000280.1 GCA_030613795.1 Helicobacteraceae bacterium | reverse complement strand
TTGAGCATTATAGGATTGTTGGAATCCTCCTGTGGAGACAAGCATGATCCTAGACTCTGCATCGGTCAGATTGACTTGGTCTGTCCCTTTGATCTCAAGTGTTGGAAGGGCTGGTGTCGGACCTCTTGACTTTTTACCACTCTTCTTCTCTTTGACGTGACGTTGTCGCATCTTCTTCTCATGCTTTTCTTTCTCTTTGTCAAGACGCTCTTTGGCTCGCTGTTCTATCTTTCGCTTTGCCTCTTTGATCGCTTCAAGACGATCTTCTCTTCGTTCAAGTTCAGCTGGGATATCCATCTCTTCATCATTCTCTAGCTCATCAACCTCTTCAGCACGTTGTAGTAGTGTCTGTACCTCTTGGCGTAGCTGCTCTTCTAATCTTTGGATATGGGCATAACTGAGTGCTTTACTTTTAGAAGCATTCGCTTTGAGCTTGGTGCCATCTAGGCTCACTTTACCTAGCTGTAACATCTTCATATCTTTAGCTATCAGTAGTACTTCAACAAACAGCTCTTCTATCTCAACAAGAAAACGTTGACGAAAGTTTGCGATGGTGTCATGGTCAGGATGGGTATTAGCACTAATAAAACGAAAGGCAATAGAGTCATACGTCGCTGTTTCTATCTTTCGGCTTGAGAACGTACCTGTTGCATAGCCATAAAACAGAAGTGATAACAGTACCTCTGGTCTATATGCTTTTTTACCACCTTGACCTTGATAGTGTTTATAAATACAGTTTAGGTCTAACTGTTCGACGATCTCAAGGATAAAACGTGATAGATGTTTTTGAGGTAACCACTCATCTAGTGATGGTGGTAAAAGATAAGCTTGTTGTCTGTTTGCGGAGATAAACTGTTTCGACACGAGGAACTCTTTGTGCAGGTTTTTGTACTCATATTTTACCTTTTACTTGCTTGCAATCCGACAGACTCCTAGTGATATGAAGTAATTAAAAAAGTTTGTAAACAAATAGCATATATTCAACATGAAAGTAAAAGAAAAAAAGTAGTTAGATTGAAAGCGAAGAGTTGTAGATTCCGGGTCAAGCCCGGAATGACAGAGTGGGTTGTATCGTCTACATCAACCCTCTCATCATCGGTTTCAACATATATAGGTCAAACCTTTTAGCCATAACAGACACGCTTTAGATTGATATTTGTCTATTTTAATGTACCGATAAAATAGTTACTTTTAATGTCAATTAATAACAACTATAATCAATAAATGGCATTCGTCAATGGTAAAATTTACAAAAAATGTTATCTAAAGCTTTTTTTACTCTAAACAAGGTGACTTTTGGCTAAAATCACGCAAATTTTAATATCTTCAAATGTACACTCTGCCTATTGTAGTGGTGGGTGCTTTGAAAGAGGATGTAAGTATGAGCGCAATCGCGATTAAACACAATGATGAGGTCATCGACCTCCTAACGGCTGAAGCACAAGGCATTACCGGAGAAGAGATCGAACTCGACAACTCTCCTGAGTCACTTGAAGTTCTTCGTCACTCAACAGCCCACCTTATGGCACAGGCTATTAAGTCTCTTTACCCAGATGCAGAGTTCTATGTCGGCCCTGGTGTTAAAGAGGGTTTCTACTACGACTTTAAAACAAAAGAAGAGATAGGCGAGGGTGACCTTAAAAAGATCGAAAAAGCGATGTTGGGCTTTGCCAAGAAAAAGTACCCGATCGAGCGTTATGAGATCACGATGGATGAGGCAAAAGAGAAGTTTGCGGATGACCATCTAAAACTTGAGGTGATGAAGCGCATTCCAAGTGATACGATCTCTATCTACAAGCAGGGTGAGTTCGAAGACCTTTGTCGTGGACCACACCTTCCTAGCATCGGTCTGATCCGTTACTTTAAACTGATGAAGATCGCAGGTGCTTACCTAGGCGGTGACTCTAAAAATGAGATGCTGACACGTATCTACGGGATCGCTTTTGCAGATAAAGAGTCTCTGAAAGATCATATGACGATGATCGCTGAGGCTGAGAAACGTGACCACCGTAAGATCGGTGCACAGATGAAACTCTTTACCTTCCGTGAAGAGGTTGGTGCAGGTTTTCCTATCTGGCTTCCGGCCGGCGGACGTCTTCGTGCACGTTTGGAATCACTACTTTTCAAAGCACACCGTAAACGCGGTTATGAGCCGGTACGCGGTCCTGAGATGTTGCGTTCTGACCTTTGGATGACATCAGGACACTACCAAAACTACGGTGAGAACATGTACTTCACACAGATCGATGATGTAGAGTTTGGTGTAAAGCCGATGAACTGTGTGGGTCACATTAAAGCGTATGAAGATGAGCCGCACTCTTACCGTGATCTTCCGATCAAGTACTTTGAGTATGGTGTTGTTCACCGTCATGAGATGACAGGGGCACTTCATGGTCTTTTCCGTGTTCGTGAGTTTACTCAGGATGATGCACACATCTTCTGTACAGCAGATCAGATCGAAGAGCAGATCGTTGAAGTGGTTGATTTTGCTGACAAGATCATGTCTACATTCGGGTTTGATTACAAGATGATGATCTCGACTAAGCCGGAAAAAGCGGTTGGAGATGATGAAGTCTGGGAGATCGCGACCAATGCACTTAAAGCTGCAATGGACAAAAATGAACTTCCATATGAGATCGATGAGGGCGGTGGTGCCTTCTACGGTCCTAAGATCGACATTAAGATCACGGATGCAATCGGGCGTGAATGGCAGTGTGGAACGATCCAGTTGGACTTCAACCTACCGGAGCGTTTTGAGCTTGAATACAGCGGTGATGAGAACAATAAAATTCAACCTGTAATGATCCACAGAGCAATTTTAGGTTCTTTTGA
>JAUWLG010000120.1 GCA_030613795.1 Helicobacteraceae bacterium | reverse complement strand
ATCAAACCCCTCACCTAAGACCGGTTCAACCTTACGTGAAAGCTGTTTGATCGTTCCAACATCACAAAGCTTGGCAAGCTCCTCGATCTTGAATTTTTCAGCAAAGGGGAGCATATACGCCAGTGTCTCCTCTACAGACTGCTTGTAAAGAAGGCGGAATTTCACCAGGTTGTAGAGGTTGAGAAGGTCGAAGTAGCTTCCGAGGATCTTTTTGAGTTGACGCTGTTCAGACGAAGGAAGCCCAAGCATACTTTTTTTAAGCAGTGTTATGTAGTCTGTATCGATACGACGAAACGCCTCTTCGGGGTTGGCAGCATGGGCCTCGTCCATTTTTTCATCGACTAGCGTATACTTTGTAACAAAGAAAAGCTCAAATACCGCCTTCTCTCTCTTGCTCAGTTCACGTATCAGTTTGCTGCGTAGGCTTTCAAATGCCTCAGTTAGCCCTTGATGTATTCCTTCAGAGGAGACAGTAGTGATGTAAGGGGCGTAAAGCGTTGCAGAGAGAGCACTGGAGAGTTCACCAATACTTCTTGATGCAGTAAGGCTCCTCATGGTCTCACTGTCGATCAGCTGTGAACGGAGAGTACGGCAGCGGGCACTGAGATAGCCGTATTTGGCAGCTTTGCCTAATGGCATACCTTATCCTTGGCTGCAGAGAGCAGATGTTCGATCAAGGCCTCAACATCAAACGAGCTCTCATAGGCTTTCATCTTCTGCTCTAATACTATTACGGCTTGGCGGCGCTGCACCTCAAGTTTTTCTTCCAGCAGTACTGCGTCATACTCTTTCTGCTTCTCAAAAAGCTGCTGCTCCTCTTCGATCAGGCGGCCGGCATGAAGATCTGCCTCTTTCATGACGTCCAGTGCTCTGGCGTCAGCCTTTTTCAACGCTATCTCAGACTCTGAATCAAGGGTAAGTATCTTTTGCGTAAGTTCAATCATAATTGGCAGCACTTAAGTGATATAAACTCATTATATGTTTTTTAACCTTAGGAGACTACTATAATAGTTTCCGATTTTTGTCACTGCTAAAAAATTTATTAAGAACCTCTCTTAGATAATTCGCAAAACACTCTACATAAAGATGCGTGTTATCATATAAATGACTCCCCCTAAAGGATCTGATAATGCATACTAAAAAAGAGAGAATCAAAAATGCTTTATGGGGTCTATTTATCGGTGATGCTTTGGCGATGCCGGCGCACTGGTATTATAATCTTGAGAACATCAAAAAAGATTTTAACGGCGGTGTTGCGGGTTATGAAGATGCACCGCACCCGCACCCGGAAAGCTTTATGGTGGGTATGGGCTATTACCCAAACATCCATACACAACGACCCTTTGACATCACCGGTCGCCACAGCCGTTTTTATAACACAAACTACTCAGAGATGAAGATAAGCCTTGAGAGTCATGAACAAGAGCATGGCAATGCGACTCCAAAGCTTGATGAGCGTTATCACTACCACCATGGACTTAAAGCAGGTGAGAACACGCTTGGTGCACATCTTGTCAGGGTCCTGATGCGCAGTATCATTGAAAACGGCACCTACAGTGACACCCGTTTTATGAACGACTTTATAGCCTATATGACCTCTGATAACTCCAATGATCCCTATACCGAGATCTATATCAGACGCTTTTTTGAAAACTATACTAACGGTGCCAGTCCCATGAACGCTGCTGAACTGCAATCAAACACATGGTCTATCGGCTCACACGGTGGGCTCATCCGTCCCTTGATCCTGTCACTTCTTTATGATGATCCTGTAGACGCCTTAGGCATTGCTATTGAGCATCAAAATCTGACCCATCGCTCACAAAATGTCGCTTCGTCTTTAAGCGTTTTACTCCCGTTACTTCATCAACTGACAAAAAAGAGAGAGCCTTTAGATGCCTTTGTTAATGCCGGCTCAAAACTGCATCTTCCAACCATTCAGGGAGAGGAGTTGTTTGAACTCTATCGCAAATATAACGGACCGGGCAATATCCCAAAAGAGATGATGTTCAGACTCCACACCACCTTTCAAAAAGAACCTTTTGACTTAAAGGCTTTTATGCAAGAGCACCAAGAGAGTGAAGTAGTACGCACCATATTAGCCAATGCTTGTTACACCGAACACGGAGTCCCTCTTCTGCTCTACCTCTGTGTTCAACATAATTTCGATCTTAAAAATGCGCTGCTCGCCAATGTCAATGCCGGAGGTGACAATGTCCACAGGGGGATGATTATGGGACTTCTGCTGGGTGCATGTAGCGAGAGAGTTGATGAGAACCTCAAAAAAGGGTTGGTTGATTATAAAGAGTTAAATCAAGAGATAGAAGCCTTTTTTCAAATCATAATATGATAAACTTGTTTACGATTAGTACGTCCATTCACTTTTACTAATGAGGTTCCCATGAAAAACTCTACAATTGAGACCGACAAAAAAGAGATGTTGATACAAGAGCGTTTTGCACTCAAAGAGGCATTTTGCGATGAGATCCACAGTAAAACGGCACGCTTTGGTTTTGGAGGCTTCGGAGAGGCGACCTACTACCGAACCTACAGCCGCATCAAGCGTGATGGGTCGCAGGAGCACTGGCCCGATACCGTGATACGGGTCATTGACGGGGTGATGTCTGTACGTAAGAACCACTATGTCATGAACCGCCTTGCATGGGACGAAGAGAGATGGCAGCACTATGCACATCGACTCGCCGACGCCATGTTTGAGATGAAGTGGCTGCCGCCGGGACGCGGGTTGTGGGTCATGGGGACCGACTACGTCTACGAACGCGGCGGCGCGGCGCTGAACAACTGCGGCGCGGTTGATACAAGCGAACTCTCCTTAGCGGCAGACTGGACGATGGATATGCTGATGTGCGGGGTCGGGGTCGGTTTTAATACGGCTTGGAAGGGTGAAAACACCACCATACCGGACAAATCGTATCCCCTCCTCTTTGTTATCCCCGACAGCCGCGAAGGATGGGTCGCGTCAGTGCGCTTGCTCATCGAGAGTTATACAAAAGGCGGCGCATGGTTCAGTTTCGACTATGATACCATCCGTCCTGAAGGTTCGCCGATCAGAGGTTTCGGCGGTACGGCTTCCGGCCCTGAACCTCTGAAACAGTTACATAAACGTATCGAAAGCTATCTCGACGCCTACTGCCATGGCAAGATCGATCAGACACGTACCGTAGCGGACATTATGAATGCCATCGGTGTCTGCGTGGTCGCAGGCAACGTCCGCCGCAGTGCGGAGATCTCGCTGGGCTCCATTGACGACCGGACCTTCCTCGAACTCAAAGACTATACAAAGAACCCTGAGCGCGCCGAGATAGGGTGGGTGTCTAATAATACGGTAGTACTGGAGAAGAGCGAAGAGTTCCAAAAACTGCCGATACTCGCCAGCCATATCCGCGATAACGGCGAGCCGGGCATCATGAACCTTATTAACGTCCAGAAATATGCCCGCTACGGTGACGAGACTGAGGACAAGGCGTGGCTGGCTAACCCCTGTTCAGAGATCCCCCTGGAGAGTTTCGAGCTGTGTAACCTCGCCGAGGTCTTCTCCGCACGTTGCGAGAACGAAGCAGCGTTTTACGAAGCACTGGAGTTCGCTACCTTCTATGCTTCTACTGTAGCACTATTGCCGACCCACAGATCGGAGACCAACGCCATCGTCGTACGCAACCGCCGTATCGGAGTAAGCCTCTCCGGCGTGGCGGACATGCTCGACGAGTTTGGAGCAACGGAGCTGACGCGGCGTCTGCGAAAAGGGTATAAACTGGTACGTTCCGTTAATCGAAAACTTGCCGCTGAGGCGGGGGTGCCGTTTTCGGTACGTGTGACGACAGTGAAGCCTTCGGGCACCATCAGCCAGCTCGTCGGGGTGAGTTCGGGAATGCACTTCCCGATCTTTCAGTATGCCATCCGCCGTATACGTGTAGGCAACAGTTCTCGTATCTGTGACCTGCTAAAAGCCGCCGGCATTCCCAACGAGCCGGACCGGTACAGCGTCAATACCACAGTCTTTGAGTTCCCTATCGACCAGGGGAAAACGAGAAAAGCGACGTCGGTCTCTGCCTGGGAGCAGTTCGCATTTCTGGCAATGCTGCAGCGTGAATGGAGCGACAATATGGTGAGCTGTACCGTCTACTTTGATCCCAAAACGGAAGGTGGCCAGATCGAACATATGCTCGCGCAGTTTGCGCCGATCATCAAGTCCGTCTCCATGCTGCCCCACTCCGAAAGTGGGGCTTACGAGCAGATGCCTTACGAGGGGATCACCAAAGAGGCCTACGAAGAACGCCTCTCCAAGATTCCAAAGATCGACTGGAGCAGCTTTGGCGGCAGCGACGGCATCGAGAACCGTTTCTGTACTGACGACAGCTGTCATATCGATAGTTAACCATCCCTCATTTCCGAAACGATCAGGCGATCTATGAGTGGTGATAAAAAGGGGAAGCTCCCCTCTTCTCGATTTGTCAGCGGTAGGCATGCCGTTCTATCGGCGGTTTGTAGTGAGGGTCTTCACCTTTGATCGTCCATAGCTCTCTGCTCAAGGTACTTACTGCCTCAAAAAAACTATCATCTATAAGATCTAAAAAATCAAGACCTTCAAAATATTTTTCTAACAGTGCTTTTTCGTAAGCAAAACCTTTTTTCTCAGAAGGTAGACTCTCATTTGGCAGCAGTTTCAGCATTTGATGTGTCTGTAGGTTTGCCAAAAACCAGAGGGCAAGAAACTCTTCTGAAAACTTACTAAGGACCTGAGCAGAATAATCCTCAAAGTCACTAAGCCCACTCTCTTCATATAAAGAGATGATCAATGTCATAAGGCTATGCAGGTGTTCAAGGGGAACCATAGAGAAGAGTGTACGTCCCACGGAGACACCTGTGGTATGCTCAGCACCTATAAAGACTCTTGCACCGCCCTCTGTTGCACCGAAATTATTGGTTTTAAGACCGATCAGACCGATGTCCGTGTGACGATGTCGTCCACACCCTTTAGCACAACCGGAAAAGCCGATCTGGATACGGTGTTCGTATATCTTTTCTAGCGGAAGATAAGAGGTCTCATCTTTGATGTTCCAAAAAGAGAAGGGACAGTAGTCACTGCCGTCACAGGCAAGAATGGTGTTACTTAGCTTTGGTGACTCCAACGCAGTACATTTCTCTTTAAGACCCATCAGGTAGATGTTTTGTTCGATCCCCAGTC
>JAUWLG010000225.1 GCA_030613795.1 Helicobacteraceae bacterium | reverse complement strand
TTCAACACCATTTTTGTCTTTGATCAGAACACGGTAGCCATCTTCACTCTTTTGGTCTTTGATGAAATCAAGCCATTTGTCTTCTTCATCAGTAAAGACCTCTTCAGCTTCACTCTCAAAAAGCTCTCTTATACTCTCATGTTTTTTTCTAAAGTCTTGAATATTCTCATAATCAAAAAGTGAGAAAAAAAGTTTGTTTGCACCAAGCCAACCACTCTCTTTAGTGTAAAACAAAATAGCGGAGCAGTCCAGATCAAGGATCTGGTAAAAAAGATCTTTACTGACAAAGCCGTCTTCATTCATCGTACCTGTGAGTGACGTCTGAGGTTCTTGTGATGAAAAAAGATTATTAACAAACGAAAATAAACCCATTATAATTCCTATATGCACTATTACTTTTAATAATTAATCATTGTAGCAAATAGAGTTAAATTTTTTCTAAAAAAATGCCAATTCCAGCTATAGGAAGTCAATACGTTTAGCTTTAATGCTAAAATGCGTGAAATAAAATCAAAGTTACCGCTGTACTCCGTCATAGGATTACTGACGGTGCTCTATCAAAGAGATACATAAAGATGAAAAAAGCTACAAAGAAAGAGATCGTTGCAATCAAAGAAGCGTTTATAGAGCGTTATGACGAAGCCGTTACAGAGTTGACATACAGCAACGCCTTTGAACTTGTGATCGCCGTTGCTCTTTCAGCCCAGTGTACTGACAAACGTGTCAACCTGCTCACCCCGGAGCTTTTTGAAAAATACCCGGATGCGATCTCACTGGCCAATGCAGATATAGACGACATTAAAGCCATCATCAACAGCTGCTCATTTTTTAATAATAAAGCCAAAAACCTTATCAAGATGGCGCAGCGTTTGGTCGAAGTCTATGACGGCAAGGTTCCTCTCGATGAAAAAGAGCTTGTAAGTCTGGCAGGGGTCGGTCAAAAAACAGCCCATGTCGTTATGATAGAGTATACCGGTGCCAATCTAATGGCCGTCGACACCCATGTTTTCAGAGTTGCCCATCGCCTAGGCCTAAGTGATGACGAGACAGCCCTAAAAACAGAAGAGACCCTTGTCAAAAAGTTTAAAACCGATCTCCACGCCCTTCATCAAGGAATGGTACTCTTTGGACGCTACATCTGTACCGCCCAAAACCCTAAATGTGACAGTGACTGTTTTTTGCAAGAGTTTTGTAAAACGAAAAAGAGTTTCAAAGCAAGATAAGGAGACGAAGTCTCCAGTGAATAGTGAATAGTGAATAGTGAATAGTGAATAGTGAAAGATGGCGAAGTTCATCTGAAACAAACTGAACATATTAAAGTTTCAGATTTGGTGTAAGTTGTGCTGAAGTGAACCCGAAGGCGCACTTATGTGCGTTGAGAGGTGAACTTCAGTGCAAATTGCGCCAAAGCTGGAACTTTTAGAATTTGTATTCTATTCCCAGGTACAAGGTTCCTATGAAACTGTCATAGCCCCCTGATGCACCTACAAGATCCTCTTTAACCTCAAAACGACTCCAGTCACCCTCATAAGCAGCTCTAAATCCCAAGCCACCGAGCTGACGCGGTGTCCAAAGTAGTCCAGCTCCATAATGCAGACTAAAAAATACCTTATCATCATAGATCGTGTTTTCTTGAGGATCCAACCACAATAGACCTGCTCCAGCTATGACAAAGGGTCTAATCTGGTTATGCCAAAAGTCTGATCCGTAGTTGATATAGACCGCTGCAGACTTAGGCTCCAAACGTTCTATCCTACTACCATCTTTTTCTATGTCATAAAAACCGTAACCGGTAAATGAACCTTCCAAAGTTGCTTCATGGTTATATTTATATCCGGCATACAGTTTGTATGAACCGCTGGCATCATTCATATCTGCCCCGAGGTCAGAATCAAGCCCACTGTCATTGTAATAGGTCCCACCGGAACCAAATCCTATAAAAAATCCTTCACCGTTGCGTCTTGCATCGAGTGTTAGTGGGAGCAAAACAAGTAGTGTCAGTGTCAAAAGTATTTTTTTCATATTGTCCTCTAATTTTTAAAAGCGTACTATAACATTTTATCACTTCTGATTCATAAAAAAGAGGCGCGGATCGACCATAGAGCCGTTTAACGAAACACCCCAGTGCAAGTGCGGACCGGTCACACGTCCGGTCGCCCCCACTTCACCGATCTTTTCACCCTTTTTGACGATCTGACCTTTTGTAACATCAAACTTATGCATATGACAGTACATACTCACAAGCCCCAGACCATGATCGATAAAGATGACATTGCCGTTAAAGAAAAAGTCACCTATCTCAACGATCTTGCCTGCAAGTGGTGCAACGATCTTAGTGCCGGTAGGTGCTGCCATATCGACCCCACTATGCGGACGGCGCGGTTTTTTGTTGAAATAGCGGCGTTTGCCAAAATCATCACTGATGTTGACGTTGACCGGTTTGACCATAGAAAGATCATTGAATTTTTTTGATGAAAACAGAGCCAAAGCTTTGCGTGAACGGCTTGATTCGTCTTTAATACGCTTCATATCCTGCTGCTTGGGAGAGACCTTGCGCTTATTTTTCATAGTGATGTACTGCTTTTTATATGCCTTGTCTTCAAGAATAAAACTATGGAACTGTTTCTGTTTTCCCTCTTTAATCGTCACTTTATAAGGGGTTTTCACTTTTTGGTTTAGACTTATACCGGCAACAATAAAATACTTATTTTTTTCACTTGAGGGGAGTACCATCAATTGACGTTTTCCAAAGTAGACTTTTGGCTGAGTTTTACTCTCAATCTCTTGAACGATCACACCACCGGGAAAAGGAGCGTTCTCAGGTAAAACTGTACCAAATAGATTAACAGCTAAGATCAAAAATAGCAGACTAGTTTTCATTAATACCCCTTACGATATTTTGTAGTGATTCAAAAACACGTCCCACTGACGCCAGTTCGACTTTTTCACGATTAGAGTGAGGATACATGATGTTTAGTCCGATGGACGCCATTAATATGTTGGGGTACTTCTCTTTAATGATCCCACACTCCAATCCTGCATGAATAGCACCATAACTTGCATTTTCAAATAGCTTCTTTGTCTCGTCCAAAACCGCATTGGAAAAATCATTTTTCTCAGGTTTCCAAGGGGAGTAGAAGCCTTCTGACTCAACTTCGAACCCCTCTTTTACAAAATATGCAGACGTCTCTTTTTCTAAAGCAAAAAGCGCTTCTCTAGCCATAGAACGACCACTGAGCTGAACACGCAGAACATCATTAGAACTTTCGATCAAAGCGAGATTGATACTGGTCTCGACAATATTTAGCTCACTGTTCAAGTCACGTACGCCGCTTTCAAAGCCCGCTAACATCTCAATTATTGTACAGCTGTCACCTATCACCTCAGCCTCTTGCAGCCCAAGGTAAGCTGCACCATCGATCAGTTCCTCTTCTTCAAGTCCAAAGACAATATCTGCTTTTTTTGGAAT
>JAUWLG010000177.1 GCA_030613795.1 Helicobacteraceae bacterium | reverse complement strand
TGGTGAATGGTGAATGGTGAATGGTGAATGGTGAATGGTGAATGGTGAATGGTGAATCTATTATGGATGATGATAGAAACCACATCACTTGTCAAGCCCTGTCGTCATTCCTTTGAAGAAAGGAATCAAACAATCGAAACTCATAGGAAATACTTACTCGTGGATTCCCGCCTTCGCGGGAATGACAACCTAAGCAAAACTTGAAGTCAACTAAAAGTATATAGGAAGCTTAGAGTTGCCCAAGATAACGTTCTGCTTTTTCAGCCTCTGTTGTACCTGGGTATTTTGCAATAACCGCATTATAAAACTTCTTAGCATTTGCTGTCTCTCCTACCTTAGACATTGAGTAGGCCGTACGTAACATCAAAGTAGGCATATATGATGCTTTTTTATAACGTGATGCACTCTCTTTATAGTGAGCAATAGCTTTTCCATAATCACGTTTAGCAAAATAACACTGTGCGATCATGTAGTGTCCGTATGCTGGTTTGTATTTGCGGTTGACCAGCTCTTTATAGTCGTTTAGTGCTTTAGAGTATCTCTTTTTATCATAGTTTTTCTTTGCCTGTGTTGCAAGGTTGCCACTTGTTGTCTTTGAACCACTTTTTTTAGATCTGTTTTTCAGCTCGCCTGCAACTAAGACTTTAAAAGCATTAACATCTTCCACCAGCGCGTTATGCTCCTCTTTTGTCACAAGAGTAACACTCTGCTCATCCATCAATTTACTTAACTCTTCGATCGCTGTTTTAAGCTGGACGATGTTTTCACCGTTAGTCGCTATCTGCGTCTCTAGTAAAACAAGACGTTCCTGCGTAGTGACACCTTCATTTTCGCGTGACCTACTCATATCGCCAAGTGCAACCTTGTTCTTTTGTGACTTCATAGCAATAGATTCAAGAACAGACTGCAGTCCATCTATACGCTCTCGTAGAGACTCTATTTCACTTTTATTTGAGTTAAGTTTACGTTTATTCTGTGTTAGTGTCTTATTGTTTTGGAGGATCTTCTTTTCAGCAGCTGTTAGACCATATGGGTTATCACTGTCAAGATTACCCGCACCAAAGGCCGATGGTTCATCGGCTAAGAGGATAAATGGAAGAAGTAAAAGTGAAAGAAGTAAAGCTAAACGCATCTACGATCTATGGTAGTAGTTTAAAGTCTACGCGACGGTTTTTAGACCAGCACTCTTGTGTTTTTTCAGTACAAACCGGGTTGCTTGAACCGTAACTGACCAAATTAATACGTTCAGCAGCGATACCGTCATTGATCAACTCATCTTTAACGGCATTGGCACGCTTTAGACCAAGTGCAAAGTTATACTCATCTGAGCCCCACTCGTCACAGTTACCTTCAAGTTTAAGAGAATACTTATTAGCAGCATTCATACCTTCAGCATCACTTGTAACCAACTCTGCATTTTGACGCAGTGTATCAATATCTTCGTCCGCTAACTTATATATGTCAAATCCAAAATAGATCGAAGACATCTTTGCTTCAATACTCTCTATAGTCATACTTCCAGCATCAAGGTCAGTTGATTCAATTCCTGATTCAGCGTCTGCTGCACTGCTTTCATCAACAATGCTGATCTCTTCTGCCTGACTAGCACTAGCTGCTGAATCATCAACAGTAGGTTCTGAACCAGTACACCCCGTAAATACTAACATTGCTGTTATTGTGCTTGCATAAAGTAAAGCTTTCATTTTATTCCTTAAGATAATTTGATAGGCGATTTTAGCCTTTTTTTCATAAAAAAAAGCTATCTAAAATCAAATACGCGTAATTATATTTGAGAATTAGAAACAGAGAGTAAACTTAGCGCCTATGGGATTTTAAACATCATTTATAAAAGGGATTATTGCTAGTTCATGTGTAGCAGTTATCGTTAGAAGTTGTGATACTGAAAGCATCATCTATTACCCCACCGATTAAATGGAACAGTATTTAAATGAGCGAGAAGAGGTGAGATGAAAATGAAAAGGTCTGTAGGACTAACTGGTTAGTTCAAAGATCTTTTCGTTTTCAGATTGTGTCTTATCGCTCTTCCCTACGGGTGACATGCTTTCGCCCATACTCTGCGTTAGACAACCTTCACCGTAGCTATGGCTACGCTAAAGAATATCTGCCTTGATTATGAACGAAATCATGACATTAAATGCAGTTCTATTTAGTCGGTGGGGTAATAACTACCAGTCGATTGACTGGATAGCCCCGCCTTTTAGTGGGAAAAGGTAATTTTTGTTTTGGTTAAGACGAATCACACCGATAGAGCTCTGATTTTTATATTTTTTAACAAACAAAACAGTATCGCCATCTCTTGAAAACAGAGGGTTCTCGTTAATACCTGTCACTGTAAGACGACGGATAAAATCTGTTTTTGTCGAGATCAGATGCAGGTTAAAGGTGTTTTTTGAAAACGCGTTTGAGCTTTCACGTGCTTTGTAGATGATGTAGTTGCCATGTGCAGTACATGCTGAATTACTTTTTCCTACATACACCATCTGCTCTGTTGCCTGAGAAGTGGTCTTTTTAGAGAAGACATTAGGATAACCCAAGCGGTTTGAGATAAAGGCGATTTTACCATCGGCCATATACTGTGCATTCACATCAATACCGCTGTACTTCGTGACTTTTTTTACTTTTTTAGAAGTAACATCATACTCATAGACATCCGGCTGGCCATCTGGCGCCATAGAGAGAAGCAGTTTTTTGCCATCAGCACTAACATCCGAACAGATCAACATACCATCTGATGTCAAGACCAGTTCATCACTCTTGTCATAAACACCATGTTTACGCAGTTCAGGAGTACCATTGGTCAAGTTGGTGTAGTAAAAATACTTTTTAGTACGGTCTGCCCACTTAGGAAAAACATTTAACCCACTGCGTTTGATCGAGAATTGGTAACTCAACGTATAATCTGTTATCATAATCTCAGATCTACGCGGTCCGGTCGTTCTAGAGATGATCACTTTCTCTTTCATCCAATCAACCGGATCGGCACCCATAAAGTCATTAATCGAAGCGGCAATAGTATGCACTAAAAAGACATACTGTTTCGGGTTTTTAATACGGTAGTTGAGTTTGTGCATCACCTTATCATTATTGATAAGATTAACATTAACCACCATTACACCGTTATTATCAACCAATTGGTAACGTACAACATAATCGATCTCTTTATGAACTTCAGCAACGTTTTCATCACTGAAACTTGCTTTGACATAGTCACGATCAACATTAAAGATACTCAGTACATTCAAGTCACTTACCATAACACGAAAAAAACGTTTGCTTAATCCGTCTTGATAGTCACTAGATGCATCCTCAACCGCGATAGTCGGAAGTGCGTCAACACTCTTTCTGACCTCGATAGTGGCATCAGAACCCCATAATAAAAGTGCTGAAAAAAGTACTCCAAAAATAATACGCATTATTACTCCTCAACTGTTAATATAATTTCCAGGGAGATCGACTTCCCATCTGGATTTTTTGGAAAAGTCATTCTTTTCAGTCGTCGTTCCAGGCGATCAACCTCTTCATTGAAGATGTTAGAACCTGAATAGACCAAAACTCTATAACTTGTGACATTTCCATTAGCATCAAGTTTCACACGCACTTTGGCACTTGAGCCTTCACTGCTCGCCGGCGGATAAAACTTGGCTTTGACTTGTGCGTGTATTTTAGCCAAATACTTGTTTACCTCAGGCGCTGTAGAGGCTGAAGCCCCAACCACTTCAATAGACGGTTTAACTAACTCTAAGGTCTTGATCTTGTCACTCGCTTTTTGCGATTTCTTGGTCTCTTTCGTCTTAATGCGTTTCTCTATAGCTGCAAGACGTTTTGTATCGACCTTCTCCTCTTTCTTATCGACCTTAGTATCAGCACTCTGTGTCCAAACATCGTCAAAAAGTGAAGAGACATCTGTATTGACAGGTTCAGGTGTGCTCTCAATCTCTTCAACGGCCGGTTCTGGCTCCGGTTCCGGGATGATCTCTTGTTTTGGTGTTGGCGCAGGCACTGGCTTGGCATCGTTTTTAGTAGGTATGACAAGGTCCATGTTGAGGGAGACTGAGATGTAGTTATCTTC
>JAUWLG010000072.1 GCA_030613795.1 Helicobacteraceae bacterium | reverse complement strand
TTAACTAACTCTAAGGTCTTGATCTTGTCACTCGCTTTTTGCGATTTCTTAGTCTCTTTCGTCTTAATGCGTTTCTCTATAGCTGCAAGCCGTTTTGTGTCGACCTTCTCCTCTTTTTTCTCAACCTTGGTATCAGCACTTTGGGTCCAGACATCGTCAAAAAGTGAAGAGACATCAGTGTTAACCGGTTCAGGTGTGCTCTCAATCTCTTCAACGGCCGGTTCTGGTTCCGGTTCCGGGATGATCTCTTGTTTTGGTGTTGGCTCAGGCGCTGGCTTGGCATCGTTTTGAGTAGGTATAACAAGGTCCATGTTAAGTGAGACAGAGATGTAGTTATCTTCTTGCATAGCGAAAGTATCGATAGAACTTTTATGTAAAACAACTAATGCGAAAAGAAGAATAACGGCAGAAAAAAGGCTTAATGAGATAAAGCCGCTTATGTAAAAGTAGCGATCCTCACGGCTGCTTTCTACCATTATCTATCCTGCCTGTTTTTGAAAGTGTAACGTAAAGGGATTAACCGTTAGTAGCAAGTGAAACTTCAGTAAAACCCGCTTGTTTTACTGCACCCAGTATAGACATGACAAGACCGTAATCCAGTGATTTGTCTGCACTGATAAGTACTGTTGCCTCTTTGTCAAGTTTTTGGGAATAGCGATAAAAGTTATCTGCAAAACCTTGCAGATCAAAATTCTCTTTATTCACAACAACTTTGCCTTTTTCATCAACAGTGATGTGGACAGGTGCTTTTTGTTCAATCTGTTTTGTGGCAGAACCTTGTGGCAGCTTGATCATCTCTTCATAGATAACAGTTGGAGCGATAACCATAAGAATAGCCAAAAGAACGAGCATTACATCCACCAGGGGTGTAATGTTAAGTTCCGGTGACTCTTCCCAATCGAAATCGTCCATTATGCCTCTTCAGCCATACGTGAAAGTACCGCATCACGCTGCATACGAATAAGACCGTTCAACTCATATGCACGACGTTTCAGGATCTGATGATACGTGTATGCAAAGATAGCAACAAAGATACCACCGGCAGTTGCAATAAGCGCATCAGAAACGCCTGCTGCGATCATATTCATCCCGCCGGCACCACCAATGTTATCAAAGGTGTCAAGAATAGATACAACCGTACCAAAGAGGCCGATAAACGGTGAAGTTGAAGCAACAACAGAAAGGTACGAAAGACCTTTTGTCGACTCTTTTGTCGCTGAGAACATCCCAAGATCAAAGATCTCTCTTGTTACTTTTGAACTGACACTTAAAAACTTATGAAGGTATGCATTAGTAGTTACGTTTTCGCCACCCATTAGAAGTTGTTCTAACGAAAGTGTTTCACGACTTATCCAACTGTTAAGTGTCATAAATCGGTAAAAGAAGACCCAGTTAATAATAATAAAGTAAATAGAGAGAAGTGCCAGCACCGCAAGGGTGACACTATGACTTTGGGAGATAAAGTCAGAAAAGTTTTCCATAAGCCTATACTAGCTTATATGCTGCCGATTCGATCTTTGCAGATACAGAAGCGATAGCAAGATTAGAGTCAGAAACGTCTGAAAGAAGTGTCTTAGCTTCATCAAGTGCTTTAGCAATTTCGCTTTCGGTTTCGCCGCGAATAGCAACAGCACCGTCAACCAGTACTACTACTTTTGCTTCATCAACTTGAACAACACCCCAGTTTACAACGATAGATTCGACGCTTTTGTCCTCTTTTTCGATGTCAACAACACCTGCTTTAAGCATTGTTGTCAGAGCGGCGTGATGAGGAAGAACACCAAATTCTCCCTCTTCGCCTGGTAGTGTAACCTCGACAGCTTGACCATTAAAGATCAGACCACTCGGTGTTACAATTTCTAAGTTAAGTGTTTCCATAATCAGCCCTTTTTAAAAAGTAGCAAAGCTACTATTTAGATTTCTCGGCTTTAGCGATAGCCTCATCCATACTACCAACCATGTAGAATGCAGATTCCGGCAGGTGGTCGTACTCACCCTCAAGGATTCCTTTGAAACCTTTGATAGTGTCTTCAAGACTAACGTATTTACCAGGAGAACCTGTAAATACTTCAGCAACAAAGAATGGCTGTGAAAGGAACTTCTCGATCTTACGAGCACGTTCAACAACCGCTTTATCGTCTTCAGAAAGCTCATCCATACCAAGAATCGCAATGATATCCTGTAGGTCTTTATACTTCTGTAGAGTCTGCTGAACACCACGAGCAACTTTATAGTGCTCTTCGCCAATGATCGCAGGATCAAGAAGACGAGACGTTGAGTCAAGAGGATCTACCGCCGGGTAGATACCTTTTTCAGCGATCTTACGGTTAAGAACTGTTGTTGCATCAAGGTGAGCAAAAACAGAAGCCGGAGCCGGATCCGTCAAGTCATCTGCAGGAACATATACTGCTTGAACAGAAGTAATTGAACCTTTAGTCGTAGATGTAATACGATCTTGAAGCGCACCCATTTCACGAGCTAGAGTTGGTTGGTAACCAACAGCTGAAGGGATACGACCAAGAAGTGCAGACATCTCAGAACCTGACTGTGCGAAACGGAAGATATTATCGACGAACATCAATACATCTAGTCCCTGCTCATCACGGAAGTACTCAGCCATTGTAAGACCAGTAAGCGCGATACGGTTACGTGCTCCTGGAGGCTCAGACATTTGACCGTAGCACAGTGCAACTTTGTCAAGTACGTTAGAGTCTTTCATCTCGTAGTAAAGGTCATTACCTTCACGAGTTCTTTCACCAACACCGGCGAAGACAGAAAGACCTTCGTGACCGTGTGCAACATTGTGAATAAGCTCCATGATGATAACTGTTTTACCAACACCCGCACCACCGAATAGACCGACTTTACCACCTTTTGAATATGGTGCTAGAAGGTCAACGACTTTGATACCCGTTTCAAACATCTCAGTCTTTGTAGACTGCTCAATGAATGGAGGAGGATCACGGTGGATAGACCATGTTGGTGCGTCAGTAACCTGCTCACCACCATCGATCGTCTCACCGATTACGTTGAAGATACGTCCAAGGACTTTATCTCCAACAGGAACGCTGATAGGAGCGCCAGTTGCGACTGCTTCCTGACCACGAACAAGACCTTCACTCATATCCATAGCGATCGTACGAACACGACCACCACCGATGTGAGCAGCTACTTCAAGAACAAGACGGAATGTGTTTTCACCGATTCCACCTTTAACATCAATTGCCTCATTGATCGCAGGAAGTTTTCCTTCGAATTCAACGTCAACAACTGGACCCATTACTTGGACTATTTTACCAACCATTGTTTCCTCCATTATTTCATTGACTCAACGCCACTGATAATCTCAATCAGTTCCGTTGTAATTGATTCTTGACGCGCTTTGTTATATTTAACATTTAGCGTCTTAACCATCTCTTTTGCATTGTTTGTTGCTGCGTCCATCGCTTGCATACGAGCAGAGTGCTCAGCAGCGACAGAGTCGATCAACGCATAATACATGTTGTACTCAACATACTTCGTAAGAAGAGAGTCCAACATCTTCTCGCTGTCTTCCGCTTCGATCTCTAGAAGAGATTTGTTAGTGTTATCCGCACAATCAAACTCATCTGTATCTACCGGAAGTACGCGATCTACATGTAACTCTTGTGTGATCATGTTTTTATATCCATTATGGATAATGTAAACAGCATCCGTCTTACCATCTTTAAAGTCATTGATCGATGTTGTGATGAACTCAGCTGCACGTCCCATATCAGGAGCAGAGCTAAGGTCGATTACCGCATCAAGCAGTTCAACTTCATTGTATTTGTAAAACTCAACACCCTTTTTACCAACACCGCGAAGACGTACTTTGACTTTTTCGTCTTTGAACTCTTTCATCAGTCTGTTGACTGCTTTTAACGTCTGAATGTTAAAACCGCCACACAGACCTTTGTCAGCTGTCACAAAGATAATATCAACCATTTTCGGTGTCTCAATTTTCGTGAAACAACGGTTGTCAATACCGCCCATTTTAGTACACTCGATTTGAGATGCAATATCTTGGATCATAGTATTTGTTTTTTCAGCAAACAGACGGGACTTGCGAGCAAGCTCTTCTGCGCGGCGTAGCTTTGCAGTCGAAACAAGCTTCATAGCACGCGTAGTCTTCTGCGTGTTACTTACACTTCCTATCTGTCTTTTAATATCTTTCAAGTTGGCCATAATTGGTCCTTCTTATTCAGCTATAAAAGATGCTTTGAATTCTTCAAGCGCTTTTTTCATCAGTGCGTTTGTCTCATCATCGATCTTCAAAGTACTTCTGATGTTCTCGAAGATTTGTGGGTAAGACGCTTCAACAAATGGATAAAGCTCAGCTTCAAATTTAACAACAAAAGAAGCATCGAAATCATCAAGGAAACCTTCGTTTCCTGCGAAGATGATCAATGCTTGCTGCTCTGCTGCAAGTGGAGAGAATGCAGGTTGCTTAAGAACCTCTACCATTCTCTGTCCACGTTCCAGCTGGTTACGAGAGAGCTCATCAAGGTCAGATGCGAACTGTGCAAATGCTGCAAGTTCACGGTACTGAGCAAGGTCAAGACGCAATGTACCTGCAACCTGCTTAGTAGCTTTGATCTGAGCTGCACCACCAACACGAGATACCGAAAGACCAACGTTGATCGCCGGACGGATACCTGAGTTGAAAAGGTCAGTCTCTAAGAAGATCCGACCATCAGTGATAGAGATAACGTTTGTCGGGATGTATGCCGCAACGTCACCCGCTTGAGTCTCAATAATAGGAAGCGCAGTAAGTGAACCAGCACCTTCATCATCATTTAGCTTCGCTGCACGCTCAAGAAGACGAGAGTGTAGGTAGAAAACATCACCTGGGTATGCTTCACGGCCCGGAGGACGACGAAGGATAAGAGACATCTCACGGTATGCAACTGCATGCTTAGAAAGATCATCATAAACGATCAGACCGTGGCGTGCGTTATCACGGAAGTACTCACCCATTGTTACACCAGTGTATGGTGCAAGGTACTGAAGTGCTGCCGCTTCTGCTGCTGTAGCACTTACAACGATAGTGTATTCCATTGCACCGTGCTCTTCTAGACGACGAACAACTTGAGCAACAGTAGACTCTTTTTGGCCGATAGCAACGTAGATACAGATAACACCGTTACCTTTTTGGTTGATGATCGCGTCAAGTGCAATAGTAGTCTTACCAGTCTGACGGTCACCGATGATAAGCTCACGTTGACCACGACCGATTGGCACTAGTGCGTCAATCGCTTTAATACCAGTTGCAAGAGGCTCATGAACTGACTTACGCTCCATGATCCCAGGTGCTTTCTCTTCAACAAAACGGTGTTCTGCTGCTTCGATAGGACCTTTACCATCAACTGGCTCACCAAGTGCATTGACTACACGACCGATAACCGCGTCGCCAACTGGTACACTTAACAGTTTACCAAGACGTTTAACGCTCATACCTTCACGAAGTTTCTCACTGCGACCAAGAAGAACAACACCAACGCTTGCCTCTTCCAGGTTAAGTACAAGACCTTGCGTCCCGTCTTCGAATTCGACCATCTCACCAGCCATAACATTGCTCATGCCATAAACCTGTGCAACGCCGTCTGCGTAAGAAATAACTGTACCTGTTTCGTTAATATCAACACTTAGTTCAAAGTTGTCAATACGCTCTTTAATGATTGAGCTGATTTCATCAGCTTGAATTTTAGCTACCACTATATTTGCCTCCTATTTAGATTGCTTTTAAGATATGTTCTACAAGTTGTGCGTTAACACGTGTTTTAGAGAAATTGATCTCCATGTCAAGATCAGCTACTTCAACCTTAAGGCCGTCGTAGTCGCTCTTGATAAACGTTAACTCAACTGTTGCGTCAACTTTTTTGCCCAAACCATTACTTAGGTCAGTCAATGTCTTCGCATCCACATCTTCATTGCTGTAAACAACACCGCTGTAGTTCTTAGAACTGCGAGCGATCTCTTTACGCATCTCTTCAGCCATTGCGGGAATGATACTGATACGTCCGTTTTCTACCAAAAGCTTAATGAAGTTGTTTAACTTCTCGCTGTCTGCTGATTTAACAGCAGCTAGTAGAATTGATTCTTTGTCTGCGTTTGCAACTCCCGGGTTTTCCATAATAGAAGTAAACTTCTCATCTGAAAAACTTGCAGAAATTGCATTAAATATCTCAGCGATATTTACTAATGACTCAGCACCAGTAGCTTCACCTAATGATTTAACATAACGTTTTGCGATTAACTCTTGCATTACGCCACCTTCTTCATTATGATGTTTGCCATAGCGTCTTTGTCAAGTGCAGAACTCTCTTGAGCAAGTACATCGTTCATGATCTCATCTACTAGATCACGAACCATCTTACGTTGTTCAAGTTCCATACCAGCGCCACCTTGCTTTGACATGGTCTCTAAGTCTGCATCGCACTGCTTGAGGATCTTCTCATTTAAGATCTTACCCTCTTTAGAAGCCATAGCTACGATCTCTTCAGCCAGTTTATTAGCATCTGTGATCTTCGCTTCAGCATCTTCTTTAGCCTGCTTTGACTCGCGGAGTCTGTCTTGCACCTTTTGCAGTTCATCAGCAATACCCTGTGAACGACCACCAAAGTAGTTTTTCACCGGTTCTGCTAACAAGTAATAG
>JAUWLG010000124.1 GCA_030613795.1 Helicobacteraceae bacterium | reverse complement strand
CAGCAGGCTAAAGATGCCCAAGAGATGGATAAATGCGGTGCCGGAAAGTGCGGTGCTGGAAAGTGCGGTATGGGTAAGTGTGGTGCTAAGTCTGTCGAAAAAGTAGATGAAAAACCACTCCAAGAAGAGACTATGAAATGTGGTTCTGGCAAATGTGGAGCCGGAAAATGTGGTGCTCAGCCTATGGAAAAAGTAGTGGAAAAACTGCTTAAGGAAGAGAGCATGAAATGTGGTTCCGGAAAATGTGGCAGTGGTAAATGCGGTTGACAATAAGTAGATCTTATTGAACTTGGATTTTCTTATTTAGCGCCTTTATTCGCCATATATCCCACAATATCGGCTATTATAGCTATTCCTTAGTGTTTCTTTTTTTCCCACTATGCTTAACTACTACTTAAATATATTATATAAATTCAACTACCTTGGAAAACGACTATTGATTAAGAAGTATTAAACATAATTATAGCTATTATCTTACCGTCTAAAAACCCTTTTTTTACAAAGGGGTTCTTACGCTTTGAATTTATTAGGAGGCTGTAAATGGAAAATCGTCCTTTAGAGTATGATTACACAGTTGCAAAAATGTTTATGCTTACAACTGTTCTACTCGGAATTGTTGGTATGCTTGTCGGTGTTATTCTGGCATGGCAACTGGCTTTTCCACAGGTAAATACATTCCTTGGAAGCGGAGCAGCGGAGTACACAAACTTCTCTCGCTTACGTCCACTTCACACGGATGCGGTTATCTTTGGTTTTACCCTTAGTGGTATTTTTTCAACTTGGTACTATGTTGGTCAACGTGTACTTAAAGTTTCTATGGCAGAGTCAAAATTTTTGATGACTGTTGGTAAGATACACTTTTGGTTATACCTTGTAGGTGTGGCAGCAGTTGTTGTTTCACTTCTTCTTGGTATTACAACATCAAAAGAGTATGCTGAATTTGAATGGCCTATCGATATCGCTATCGTTATCGTATGGATCCTTTGGGGTGTGAGTATCTTTGGTCTTATCGGTATGCGCCGTGAAAAATCACTGTACATCTCTATCTGGTACTACATCGCGACTTTCCTTGGTATAGCTATGCTTTACCTGTTTAACAACATGGAAATCCCTACTTACTTCGCTTCTGGCGGAATTGGCGCATGGTGGCACTCAGTTTCAATGTACTCAGGTACTAATGATGCACTAGTTCAATGGTGGTATGGTCACAATGCGGTTGCATTTGGATTTACTGTGCCTATCGTTGCAATGATCTATTACTTCCTGCCAAAAGAGTCTGGACAAGCGGTATTCTCATACAAGCTTTCTCTTCTCTCTTTCTGGGGACTAATGTTCGTTTACCTTTGGGCTGGTGGTCACCAACTTCATTTCTCAACGGTACCTGACTGGATGCAGCCAATGGGATCAGTTTTCTCAATTGTATTGATTCTTCCATCTTGGGGTTCTGCGATCAACATGCTTCTTACAATGAAGGGTGAGTGGCAACAAGTTGCAAGTTCACCATTGATCAAGTTCATGGTTCTTGCTTCTACATTCTACATGTTCTCTACTCTTGAAGGTCCGATTCAAGCGATCAAATCAGTAAATGCTATCGCGCACTTTACAGACTGGATCGTTGGTCACGTGCATGATGGTACTCTTGGTTGGGTTGCATTTATGATTATGGCATCTCTTTTCCACATGGCTCCACGTGTATTCAAACGTGAGATCTACTCTAAGTCATTGATGAACACTCAGTTCTGGATTCAGACTCTAGGTGTTGTTCTTTACTTTACATCTATGTGGATCGCGGGTATCACTCAAGGTATGATGTGGCGTGCTCACGATGAATTCGGTAACCTTGCTTACTCATTCATTGACACTGTTACAGTACTTCACCCATACTACACAATCCGTGCAGTTGGTGGTACACTTTACTTAATTGGTATGTTCTTGTTCGCATGGAACATGTACAAAACTATGACTGCTGGTCGTCGTGTTGAAGAAAATGAACTTCAAAACGCTTCACCTATGGCAGCGTAGGGAAAGGGGATAATATGTTTCATTGGTTAGAAAAACACCCATTCTTTTTCTCAGTTGGTGTATTTGTAGTTATCGCGTTTGCCGGTCTTATTGAGATCGTGCCAAACTTTGCAGAGGCTTCACGCCCTACAATCGGTACAAAACCGTACACGACTTTAGAGTTGACTGGCCGTCACGTGTATATCAAGAACTCTTGTAATGCATGTCACTCACAGCTTATCCGTCCGTTTAAAGCAGAGACAGATCGCTACGGCGATTACTCACTAAGTGGTGAGTACGCTTACGATCGTCCATTCCTATGGGGTTCTAAACGTACCGGTCCAGATCTTATGCGTGTAGGTAACTACCGTACAACAGACTGGCACGAAAATCACATGAGAGATCCTCAATCAGTTGTTCCTGGTTCTATTATGCCAGCGTACACTTGGATGTACACAAACGAAGCAGATGTTGATACAGCATATGCTGAGCAACTGACTATTAGAGATTTCTTCTCTGTTCCATACAACAAAGATATTCCGATGAAAGACGGTTCTTATGAACAAGTTGTTCTTGCAGATACTCTTGCGGGTGCACAAGCGTCTGCATTGGAAGAAGCTAAGTTGGTTGCAGCAGATATGAAGTCGAAAGATATTCAAGATGCTGTTGCTGCTGGTAAGATCCCTGAGATTGTTGCGCTTATCGCGTATATGAATAGTCTGAAATAGAGGAGTCATAAGTGGATATTGCAACTTTGCAAGCGTACGGTTACTTCTTTCTGACAGGGTTTTTAGTTGTGGTGCTTTATAGCTACATCTACTACCTCTATACGGCGAAGAAGAAACATGGTACGGATTTTGAGAACTACAGCAATATGGCACTGAAAGACGACATTACCGATGAACCGGTAAACAAGGTCTCTGACGAAGAGACGAAAAAGGTAGGAGATAAAAATGAATAAGTTAACCTTAGCGGGTATTATCACTATCGTCATTATGTTGGGCGCTACATATTTATCAGTAGGCCTCACTAAGGGCGGTATTGGAGATGATATCGTTAATCAACTTGCTGTTGCAGGTGCAGTTATACTTGTAATCATTACAGTTTTTGTTGTAATCAAGTATGTTCGTCAAATGCAAACAGACACAGCGTCTGGTAAATTGGCTGACGAAAACTGGGATGGTATCGGTGAGTACAAAAATGAGTTGCCTGCTGGTTGGGCACTTATGTTCTTAGGTACAATGATCTGGGGCATGTGGTATTTCACGGTAGGTTACCCGGTAAATGCTTACTCTCAAATCGGTGAGTACAACGAAGATACAGCAGCGCACAACGCTAAATTCGAAGCTAAATATGCCAATATGGATGATGCGATGTTAGTTGAGATGGGCGAGTCAGTATTTTTGGCGGAATGTAAAGTATGTCACGGTCTAACGGCTGATGGTATTGATGGTAAAGCAGCAAACCTTAACCAACGTCTTGAAGCCGTTGTTGTTAAAGATGTTCTTGTTAATGGATCTAACAACCAACTTCTTGGTTTTGAGTTCCCAATGCCGACAGGTGCAGACCTTGGTCTAAGCGCTTCTGACATTGATGAGATCTCCGCTTATGTAGGTAACGATCTTAAAGGTGATCAGCCTGCAATGTTCGGTGTTTGTGCTGGATGTCACGGTGCAGAAGGCGAAGGTCTTGATGGCGTTGGTCCACAACTTAATGGATTCAACAACACTTTAGTTACTAATGTTCTTACGCATGGTAAAAAAGGTGCTATCGGTACTATGCCTAAATTTGCTGATCGTCTTAACGAAACGCAAATCAAAGCAGCTAGTGCTTATGTTACTAGCTTAAGCAAATAAGGAGCCCATTATGAATGAAAACAGAGGTCTGTTCGTTTTAGATGGTATTACTGGAATGTTAATCGCAGTAGTGTTACTACTTAGTATCTTGGTTGGTCTTACAGCCTGGGGACTTAGTGCACAACAAGCTAATGCGGCTAACTATTATGAGATTAAAGATGCAACATCGATCAAAATGATCGATAAAACATCTGGGTCTCATAAAGTTGACGTGAAATAAGGAGTTGATGATGAATCAGTATATGGACAAAATTCTTACAATTGGTTTGATCATCATGGCAGCATACACACTGTATGCTGTTGTGACTCCAAATCACCTATATATCGGCTAGGGTAACTTAGTTGCGTATATCACGAGGGCTAACGGCCCTCATCTTCTCTCTTCTATTTTCCACTTCACTTTTTGCAGAGTATCTTTACAAAGATGATGTTGTTCAAAGAGATAGTTTTCAAGCAGAGATCGAAGAGATCGGTACAGAACTTTACGAAAAAACAGGTGTTTCGCTTTACCTCGTAATGGTGAGAGACCTGGACGAGAACCAGACGATTGCCGGATATGAGTTAGCACTTGCTAAAGAGCTAAAACAACCTGCTGTTATTTTGAGCTTTGTTGAGCTCAGAAAGCAGGTGCAGATCTTGGCAAATCCGTCATCACTATATAATGAGTTTGACAAAGAGCAGATACTTAGCCCTAGTGCAACATTTATCGGTGCGGTTATTTCGTCAATAATGTTTGCAAGAAGCTTTGACGATGTTAAAGAGTTTATGAGCAATTATGGCGGTGTTGTACTCCCTGTTCTGGCTGAGAGAGCCAAGGGTGATGATATTGTGAACAAGTATGCTGTTGCTATGTTCAATGGGTACTCGGAGATAGCTGAACAGATCGCAGACTCACATGATGTGGACTTAGACAGTGCAGCCGGTAATGCTAATAAGATCGCAGTTGATGTTATTCGTTTAATCTTTTATGGTGTACTTTTACTCTTTGTGTTTAAATACCTGAGAGGAAAGTTTTTTCCAGTACGTCACGACGATAAAAATAATGGCGAAAAGTCGTCAGAAGAGAGTGAGAAATAATGAGTGCTAAATCAGATGGTAGAGTTTGGCCTTACGCCATAGTCATATCAATACTTTTTATTGTTTTTGCTTCTGGCATGACGATCTATGTTGCCTTGCAACACCCTGTTGAGATGAGTGACTCTAACATGCAGGAGTATCACCACTA
>JAUWLG010000160.1 GCA_030613795.1 Helicobacteraceae bacterium | reverse complement strand
AAGATCTTCGCAGCATCTTCACTTTTAGCTTCAATAAGCTGCGCGATAGCTTCTGCTTCGGTAAGGTCAATTCGTCCATTCATAAAGGCGCGTTTAGAGTACTCACCCGGCTCGGCCAGTCTTGCACCGGCATCCAGTGTTGCCTGCAGGATCTCTTGCGCAACAACAACCCCGCCATGACACTGAAACTCAACAACATCTTCACCTGTAAAACTTTTCGGCCCTTCAAAGTAGATAGAGATGGCTTCATCAATAAGTTCGTCATTAGCATTATAAAGTGGTGTCAAGTGAGCATAGCGCACCATAAAAGAGTCTCGTTTAGTCAGTGTTTTGGCAATAGAAAGTGCATTGTCACCGCTCAGACGAATGATGGCAATAGAGCCAACTCCATAGGCTGTGGCAATAGCAGTAATAGTAGAGTTCATAGATATTCCAATATATATAGTGATGAAATTTTAGCTAAAAAAGAAGAAAAGCCTTGTTAGGAAAATGAAAGATGGCAAAGCTCATCTTAGAAAGTTCGTACATAGTAAAAGGTAATGTCATCCGCCGCAGGTACTCCGTACATCTGCTTTGGTTCCGATCCTAAAAAAGCCAAGAAATTGGCTTTTTCTTAACGGATCTCAGGTGTAGATTGTGCAAAATGTTTAGCCGACAGCGTACATAAGTACGCCGAGAGCTAAACTTTTGTGCAAGATGCGCCGAAGCTAAAATCTTTAGTAAGAGTTGTAGCCGTTTACTATGATGAACTTTGATCCGTCTCGTGTTGAACGAATCGCCACATACTTATCTGGATACTGATCACGAAGTTGTTTAAGCGCGATCTGCACTAAAACACCATCCAAGATCTTAGTCTGAGCACGGCCATCACGATCGATAGACTCGCAAACACCGACTAAGTAACGTGTAATAGACTCTTCCTGGTTTTTCAAAAATTCAGCGATCTCAAGACGCAGTTGAAAACCGTATTTGGCATTGATCCAGTTAAAGATCATATATGAAAGGGCCTTATAACGATACCCCTCTTTACCAATAAGAAGTGCCGCATCATCACCATTAAAATCGATCATCAAGGTGTTTTCATCATAAACAGTGACGTCGATCTCATTTAGCTCAAAACAGGTCTTGGCAAAAAGTGTATTGATCTGCTCTTTTACTTCCGCAGCGATTGCATCAATATCATCAAAGGCCTCTTCATCCTCATCATCAAACATTCCCTCAATAATATCTTCGATATAGTCGTTTTGTTCATCTTCATCATCTTGATCAGTGACAAAAGATGTCGGCAGGATCGTCTCGTTTAAAACACGTTGCTGAGGCATAGCAGACTCATTTTGAACCGGTTCAGCTTCAACTTCATCTTCTTCAAAAGATGGTTTTTCTTCAGCTGTCGTAACTACCGGTTCAACAATTTTTTCAACGACTGGTGCAGCAGTCTCTTCGGCCCTATTTTTACGCAGAGCCACGATGATCGCATTTTTTGCAAAGAGTCCTAGAAAACCGCTAGAGGGGTGCTGAACGATCTCGACTTGAAGTTCGGTTACAGAACACTCCAACTTTTGAGCCGCTTCTGAGTAAGCGGTCTCAAGTGTTTTTGATTCTACCTTAAGCATTACTACTTACCTTCTGCTTTTGAAGCATTTGAAGCTTTTAGTGCTTTCATCGCAGCAAACTGCTTGTTAACGATGAACTGTTGCACAATTGAGAAGATGTTGTTCACAAACCAGTAAAGCACTAGACCCGACGGGAATGTGATAAAGAAGAAGGTAAAGATAATCGGAAGGTACTTAAAGATCTTCTCTTGCATAGGGTCTGTAAAGTTATTTGGTGTGATGTGCTGCTGATAGAACATCGTTGCACCCATCAAGATCGGAAGAACAAAGTATGGATCCATACGTGAAAGGTCATTTACCCAAAGCATCCACTCTGCACCTTGTAGTTCAACCGCATTTAGAAGTACACGGTAGATCGCAAAGAAGACAGGGATCTGGAGTAACAACGGCAGACATCCGCCAAGTGGGTTGGCACCCTCTTTTTTATAGACTTCCATAACTGCCGCATTCATACGCTGTGGATCGCCTTTATATTTGGCTTGCATCTCTTTGACCTTAGGTGCGACATCTTTCATCTTCTGCATAGAGAGCATTCCTTTGTATGTCAAAGGGAAAAGAATCATACGGATCAAGATCGTCAGAGCAATGATCGCCCAACCCCAGTTTCCAAAGATGCTGTGCAGCCACAGCAGTACACTGAACAGCGGTGCTGCTGCAAATGTGAACCAACCGTACTCGATCGCGTTGACAAGAACAGGGTCGATAGACTTTAGGACTTTGTAATCTTTTGGTCCGATGTAGCCGTTAAACGTAAAGTTTTTAGAACCGTCAACATAAACAGTCGGGTTGTCTTCACGGACACGGTCAACCGTAACGGTCACATTCGGGTTTAGCCCGTAGATGATCGATGCGAAGTACTGATCGAACGACGATGTCAGGTGAACATCGCTGAATGTCTTACGCCCTTCTGCATCTTCATCTTCAATGATCTCAGTCATACCATCACCATGATAGACCATCGCACCGTGTACAGCCATCATCATCTGACCTTCACGAGATACGTGTTGACCTAGATAGACAAAATAGCGTGTATCGTTAGAGAGGGCGATATTGACATCATAGTGACCATCAGCATAGATCGTCAATTTTTTAACGACTGTTTGATTGCTCAGTTTTTGCTGCATCGTAATAACAACAGAACCACCTTCATCAATGTTCGCTTCACGTACACTTGTTGTGTATGGTGTACGCAGTGACTCTTTGTACATATCGGCATCAGCAAAACGGATATGAAGTGGTTTTGTTCCCACTTGCGCGATCATCTCAGAGTGAACATTGTCGTTGTCGTTATATTTCTCAGCCTTGAGAACTTTAGAGGCGATGCGACCAAGTGTGTCGATCGTCATACTGAACTCTTTTGACTCAATACGCACTAAGTTACTAGAGTCTGACGATGGAAGTTGTTCATCAACAGCCACACTGTGTTCAAGGTTAGCATTTGGCATTGACGACGTTGCTGACGTTGCTGACGTTTGAACAGCAGTACTCTGTGTCTGTGCTGTTGCATTAGCTTCTGAACGAACCTCTTTAGGTGGGAAAATAGCGGTGTAAGCTACAAAAAATACAAATGAGAGGACTACAGCTAAAATAAGACGTTGATTAGCAGACATATTGTTTAACAAGGACTACCCTTTAAATCGGAAATTTTTTATAATAGAAATTTTTTTGTTCTTTGTCGGAACGAGCCAATACTTTATCGAATTAATGGTTAAATTTTCCGGTTTTTCGCAGAAAAAATGCTTTTGCGGATAATCTATTCCACCTGGAAACAGTTGGTTGCAGGAAAGTATGCGTAAAGCAGATTTGTAAAATGCAATATAGAGCGGGTTTTCTTCGAATTGCCACTTGGCATACTCTGAGCAAGTGGGGTAATATCGACAGCTTCCATAACCTATAAGCGTAAAAAACTTTTGGTAGATAGAGAGAAGTTTAAGAAGTGCTTTTCTGATCATCTGTAATGCTGCCTGCGCGTTGTAAAATCTTGATAAAGTCAAATTGGAGTTGTTCGTAGGTGGTCGAGGCCAAAGCCTCTTTTGCGACCAAGACGTAAGTACCATCTTTAAGATAGGGGCACTGCTCTGCAAAGATCGCTCGCAATCGACGTTTCGATTGGCTGCGGACAACAGCATTACCTACTTTTTTACTGGCAGTAAAGCCATATTTTTTAACTCCCTTTTGAGGGAGATAGAAGAGAACGATAGAGCGCGAGTGCTGACTCTTGCCTCTTCTATAGACGAATTGAAACTCGCCGTTTTTTTTGAGAATCGAAAAACTGCTTAAACAGTTAGTGATTTTCTACCTTTTGCACGACGACGGTTAAGTACGCGACGACCATTTTTTGTTGCCATACGAGCGCGGAAACCGTGAGTACGTTTACGTGGTGTACTATGGGGTTGGTATGTTCTTTTCATAAGTCATATCCTTAAATAATTTTTAGCTCGCAATAATATGAAATCCTTACTTAAAGTGGGGTTAAGTTTTGAGGTTTTATTCTAAAATATCATTATTCACTCTGTTAGTAGCGATTTATACAGACTTCATCATATTTTTTAAACTGAACATATACTGCATCTTCACCAGCAAATAACTACTACTTTAATATAGAATTTATTACGCTGTCGTTATGATAGTTAACATTTATTGAGGATTAAAACAATGAAAAAACACTTTTTAGTTATCTTTATCTTACTAATGTTGATTGGTTGTGGCGGCACCAACAAGCTTCAAGTCGAAGGGGTCATTACAAAACACCACGATGACAGAGAAGAGTACTTTTTAGTTAAAGATAAAGAGAGCAAAAAGGTCTACCGGTTTA
>JAUWLG010000087.1 GCA_030613795.1 Helicobacteraceae bacterium | reverse complement strand
CCAATGTCAAAAGAGGTCTTGAGATAACTTACATAGAGTGATGGTGCACGAACTTCATCGGCAATCACCCCATTAGCTGATTCAGCATCGCCTATCTGTTGATTACCAAACATCGCTTCATTGTTTCCCTGTAGAACTTCAATACCTGCCATCAAATAAAACGGCGTGGGCGCGGTCCACTGCAGTTGCACACCGAGTTCGTTAATACCGTGATTGCCTAAAAAAGCTTCATAGACCAGTGGCATATCGCCAAAGTCCCAGAAGTGGTGGTGTTGAGCATTCAGACGGCCAAAATTCGAGAGCAGTTTACCTCCACGGAAACGAAGACCGGCAGGTAACATCGACGTGGTGAAATAGGCCTCTTCAATCTCGACACCGTGTTCACTGAAGTGAAAGACAGCATCCATACTAAAGTAGGGGTCTACATTGCTCGATAAAACGAGTTCTGCATAGTTGAGATTAAAGCCGTTGGCAGCATTGTAGGTCGCATGTGAGTGCTCGCCATGAGAGTGTGAACCCATCAGACCGTGTGCTACACCGGGTATTTCAAGGTGGCCTAATTCTGAATCGTCCATATTACGGTAGACGTAAGAGAAGTCGGTGATCAGCGAGATGTCCGGTATGTATTGTGATTGTGAAAAGGTGCGTTCACTTGTTGGTTTCAATGGTGGGACCTCGGCTAAAAGTGCCGAGACAACAATAGTAGATAGTAAGAGTGTTTTTTTCATGTTTTTTTCCATAATAAGCACGCTTGTACAGTAGGCATACTTGTACTGTTGTGCTGAAATAATTTAATTAATTGGTCTGTTTTTTATGAAAAAAGTGGTGGTGCTCGAGAACCTAAGGTTGGATTACGGAAGTGAATATATTGGTTTTCTAACGGTAAAACAGGCTCATAAATAGCTGCTTTGAGATGGAATGCAATGGTACTCTCAGGTACCAGCGCAGTCTGATGCTCCACCAAGGTACAGACCTGACAATCACTGCTGTGGTGATGCGGCAACAACTCATGTAGAGAAGTTGTGAAGGTACTGATGATAAAAAGCAGTGCAAAAAGCGTGTTTATTTGTCGTTTCATTAGCGGAATTTTAGCATATTTTACTTGATAGAGATAATCTATAGCGTCTTTACACAGTTCTTGCCGGAATTCTTGGCCTCATAAAGGGCGCTGTCCAAGCGTTCGAACAGGGTCTCTTTTGTGTCGTTGTCTTGACACTCTGTGACGCCAAAACTGCTAGTGATACAACAATCGATACCGATGTCGATCTTACTGATCTCTTTGCGCAGTATCTCTGCTGTTGTCATGGCATTTACTTTGGAAGTATGCGGCAGCAGAACCAAAAACTCTTCGCCGCCCCAGCGCACAAAAACATCATCATGACGTATTCTACGGTTGATGACATTGCTTAACAGTATGAGAACATGGTCTCCGGTAAGGTGACCGTAGTTGTCGTTGATCTGTTTAAAGTCATCGATGTCGAGCAGTATGAACGAACATACTGAACCGTTTTCTCTAAAATCATCGAGGTATTTTTGGTAGATAAAGTCGAGATAACTTCGGTTATAGGCACCGGTCAACTTGTCATGGTTTGCCTGGTATTGAAACCGTTTAGCCTCCTCTTCGATCTCGGTTACATCAGTCATAGAGATGATGTAGTTGTCGTTTGGCAACTGGTTGAGGTTGAGTTTCATTACCCTTTTTTGACCTGAAGGAGTGTGCTTGATGACACCTAGAATATCGCCCTTTGCCAAGGTCGCAATGCATTCACAGCCTTGACAATCTGTATTGATCTTTTTAGCTGAAAAGTAGCCCTCTTCCTCTTCAAAGATATCCATCATGCAGTGGTATCTCTCTTTTAGCTCTTCTACTGTGTTAAGACCTAAAAAGTGCAGTACCGCTTTATTGGCGTGAACTATCTCCGTTCCACTGGAGAGAAGAAAGAGTGTCCCGCTGTAATCCAGGACATTTTCCAAGGTCTTTTTGAGTGTCAGTTCATTCATCTTCTGGTGCTTCTCTTGTGTAATATCGGTTGAGAAGATGACATAGACATCTCTGCCAAAGTAGTGGGTGTGATAGATCTGCGAACGGGTAGGGTATTGTGAACCGTCTTTACTCTGATGAACACTCTCATTGGTGACCACCTTGTCCTGGTCAACGACATTTTTCATCTCTGCGACATGTTCAGCAGTAAGTTCCGGATTTATCGCATATACATCCATCTTAAAAAGTTCCTCTTGTGTATACCCAAGAATGTCCAGTGCTTTTGCATTGGCGTAGAGATAGGTCAATCTCTTGGTATCAACGATATAGATCTCATTGACAGCATTTTCAACCAAAAATGCAAGTTCTTCATGCCGTAACTGCTCCTCTTTGAGCTCACTGGTATCATAAATGGTACCTATCGTTCGATAGAGATGGTTCTCAGTCGTAAAACTGAGGTGGGTGATGAGTTTAATATGACGGATAAGGCTGTTTGGCAGGATGATGCGACAGTCGAGTTCATACCCCTCTCTCCTCTGGTTGGCCTCTTGCATGACCTTTATGGCTTTTCTAAGGTCGTCAGGATGAATAAGATGACGCAGCAGGGTGATAAGTGATCGGAAACCATTTTTGTATGCACTACTCTCAAAAAGCTCCAGTCCGAAGATCTCTTTTGCGATCTTTGAGAATTCGATGGTGTCATGATCATGTTTGCGTATAAAATAGCCGATGCGGCCGGTCTCGACAATGGTGTTGAAGAGCTGCTGGTTGAAGGCATACTCTTCTTGTGAAAGATCTGAGTTTTGTGAATGTAGAAGCGTTAAAGTCTCTGTTTTCACGTCTTACTCCTCCAGCTTTTAGGAACTCTCACACGTGAGGTGTTAATGCTCTATTATATAACAAAAAGATAAAGTCTTTTTTGCATTAAGTTTGCTATCCGAGTATATAAGAAATATATATATCAAATAGTTGTCAAATACTTGTAAAATCTTGGTGATTAATGTCTGATTTAATACTTCACTAACACTCTTTAGATATATTGTTTAAAGAAGGAATATTAATGCGAATTTTAATGCTTGAAGATAATCCAAAGCTTTCACAATTGGTGAGTGCATATCTGAGTCAGCACTTTGTTGTCGATGCACTTGCCACGATAGAAGATGCAAGTGATTATATTGATCAGTTCTATTATGATGTAGTTCTGTTAGATAGAGATATCAACGGTATAGATGTCGGGATGTCTTTGATAAAAAAGATCAAAGAAAAAAACAGTCAGACGGGTGTCATCGTGATCAGTGCCTATGATTCGATCGCTGATAAGATCAGTGGGTTAAATCTTGGGGCAGACGACTATCTGGATAAACCTTTTGACAATGATGAACTGTTGGCACGGGTCCATGCCCTTGCAAGGCGCAATCAAAAAGTGACAGAGATCGATCTTGATGGTTTGAAATGTGATACAAGTATGAAACAGCTTCAATACGAAGGTGAGACGGTCTCTTTGACTCGCAAAGAGAGTGATCTTTTTTTCTATCTGTTGAAAAAACAGGGCTCTATTGTCTCAAAAGAGGAGCTGTTGGACGCGCTTTATTTGAACCCGCAAAACATCTCTTCTAACACCATCGATGTGACAATAGGACATATCCGTAAAAAGCTGCCTGTGAAGGTCATCAAGACGATTAAAACACGAGGATATACTATTGAGCAAGCCTAAAAGCCTACAGTTCTCTATCATCTTCTTTTTTGCCGTCAGTAGTATTGTGACCTTTTTAATGCTGGGAGCTTATGTCGTTTATGATTACCATAAAGAGTTGAGTACTAACCTGGAAAACTCATTGACCGTTATGGCTGAAGATGTGGTGCGTCACGAACTGTATAAAAATGACCCTGAAGCCATAAAAGCCAGTTTTCACTTTTTAGAGGAGTATCATGAAGCACCGTTTGTTGCTCTCTTTGATCGTCTTACTTTTTCTATTCACGATGCAAAACCTCTGAAAGAAGAGGTCTGCAGCGTCATTAGGAAGTTGCCGGACAATCGCTATCTTGTTGTAAGTTCCGGTCGTGAAGCGATACAGAAGAAGATGTTAGGTTTTATCTCGAAACTACTGCTGGTATTTGGGACTGTTTTGTTACTGTTTATCTTCATCTTTACCTATTTTCTTAACCGTCTGTTTCTACCTCTGCGGTGCCTGGTCCGTTTCTGCAAAGATTCATCTTCGGAAAAAGAGAGTAGCCCGCTATGTAACGGCAGCAGTGAGGTCAATGATCTTAAAGAGGCGATCATCGGACTACTTGAATCAAACCAGACACTCTGTAAACAGAAGCAGGACATCTTTAAAGAGGCTGCCCATGAGATCAAGTCGCCGATCGCTATCTTAAAAGCACGTCTGGCTCTGTTTAAACAAAATGATGAATTTGACAAAACCACCTTTGTACAAGAGAGCGAAGATGACATTAAGACCATCAGTAACAAACTGCGTGAACTCCTCTTTTTAAAAGAGATCGAGTGGGATATGCAAAAACAGAAAGAGTCGATCTCGATGCAGGAACAGTGTTCAATGATGCAGATGGCGTTTAAACCTATCTTGGAGAAAAAAGGGTTGACGATGGTCTCTAACTGGGAAGAGGACTTTTCTCTCTCTGTTCACAAAGAGGCGATGCAAAAGGTGATGCAGGCTGTATTTGAAAACATCTTTATGCACACAAAGAACAACTCGACCATCACTAACCATGTGGATACTAAAAATCGTCGTCTATCTATCGTCAATGAGATGGGGACTAAAAGCGATGAGACGCTTTTCAGCTCATTTATAGGCTCAAAGATGATCGCTAGACTGGCAGATAAACTTGATTATACGTATGAGGTTGAAGAGAAAGATGGACAGTTTTATACAACGATCGTGTTTAATTCGTCTGAGCAGAAGTGTGAGATATAGAGGATATTTGTTGGTGAGGCAATTAAGGTGAGAAAGATTGCCAAATAGACTTTGGCAATCTTTTAATGTGTAGAAGGGTTCTAAATACTATTTAAAGTATTTAGAGACGTCTTTTTCAACTGCACCCGGTACAGTCATGATTCCCATAAATCCACCGAGGTCAAGAAGAGGGTAGCTGATAGCGATCATATAGTCTGCACGCAGAGCTGTCGCTTTGTTGTCTTCGACCAAGATCATCCAAGGCATGATCCCGGCATTTTGTGCACCGATCTTGTCAGCGAACTTCATCGTACGTTTATGCAGTTTAACACCATATAGGGTACGGCCTTCACCGACTTCAAGTTTGAAGACCATGTTTTTCTTCTTGGTACTTTCTATCTTAGCGATGAGGTCTGTTGTGTTACCTTCACCGGCAACGATCTGGTCCTGGTAGTATGGGCGACCGATCATAAATTGATAATCAGCAAGACCGTCAAATTCCCACTTGTCTTCAGATGGTTTGAGGTCACCAAACGCTTTGTTCAAGTCATCAAGCAGTGGCTGCTCGTCACCAAGTTTGTAATCATCTTGTAAAAAGGCCTTCGTAAAGTAGCGAGGGTTAGAGATACGTGTCGTATTACCTTCAGTGTCAACCAAGACACGAAGCGCGCCCGCTAAGAAACCACGACCAGGCTTGTTTGCCAGACCTTTTAAATAATCGTTTGTAAAAACAATACTGTCAAGTTTTTTCTTTGAGACTGTATCAACAGCAACGATCTCAAAACCGGCACTCTCAAGTTTAGACTTGACGTCATCCGTACTCATCAACGGTGCAACAAAATAGGTGCTGACTTCAGCAGGCCCTGCATATCCCGGTGTCGCCTCTTTAGAGCTACAACCGCTGAACATCATGACAGCTGTTGTCATAAGTGCTAATAAAATGTTTTTCATAACTTATCCTCGAAAATTAAGATGACGCATTATCTGCTATTAACATGAAAAAATCATGAAAATATCACAAACTTATCACATGTATTCATCTTCTCCATGTGGAGTAAGCATTTGTTGCGATCAGATAACTGCTGCCAGCTTGCAACTAATAAAGCTTGGCCCGCCTATAATAGGGGGGCATAAGAGCTTATATGCTATGCAAACAGAGTAATATGAAAAAATCATGAAAAAATGATGTAATTATGTTCATGATTTTTTCACACCCCTTTAATTAAACTGCCCTCAGAATTTAACTCAGGAGGCATTTATGAAAATGCATACAAAACTTTTAGGATCAGTGGCACTTAGTGCTTTACTTGTTACAGGATTTGCA
>JAUWLG010000153.1 GCA_030613795.1 Helicobacteraceae bacterium | reverse complement strand
CCGTGACGTGATTCGGCGTGACAAAATCTCTGCCACTTATAATGGCATAGGCTTTTGAGAGTTGCAAAAGCGCTAAGGCTCCTCTTGTCGAGAGCCCGTACTCAAAGAGACCGTGTTCACGAGAGACATCGATAATATTTTGAATAAGATCCAAGATCTCATCACTGACATGGACACTCTTACTCAAGGTCAAGAGGTGTGTCACCTCGTCTTTAGCAAAGGTTGTAAGATCATCTGCTCGGTTTAGACCGCCTTGCCGTAATATCTCTCGCTCCGAAGCTCTGTCGGCATACCCCAGTGAGATCGTACAGACAAAACGGTCAAGCTGTGCGCTAGGCATCGTAAAGACACCCGACTCCTCAAAGGGGTTTTTTGTGGCAATCACAAAAAATGGTTCAGATAGCGGATAGGTCTTGTTCTCAACACTCACCTGATGTTCTGCCATCGCTTCCAAAAGAGCACTCTGTGTCTTCGGTGTGGCACGGTTGATCTCATCCGCCAGCAATACAGAGCTGAAGATCGGCCCCTTTTTGAAACGAAATTCACCGCTTTTGACATCAAAGTAGTTTACGCCGATAATATCGGCCGGAAGAAGGTCAGAAGTAAACTGAATACGCCCAAACTCCAAGCCAAGGACTTGTGCAAGCGCCTTAGCCAAGGTGGTCTTCCCAACACCCGGCATATCTTCTATTAATAGATGTCCGCCCGACAAAAATGCCGCCATTGCCAGTTCGATCTTGTCGCGTTTACCAATAACAACTTTTTCGATCTCATCGATGATAGTGTGGATCAGTGTATGACTCTCTTGCAAGTATTTACCTTACGATTCTATATTGAAATAAGCATAACACAAAAGAGTAAAGAAGGTCGCCATATAGAGTGACATAAAGATAGAATCAGCAAAATACGGCTCATATTTGGCTCGCTCATTTTCACTAAGTATTAGAAAGTACGATGAGGATGATGTTTGTGGAGATTAGACCACGAGTCTATATATTAGTTACTTTTAGAACTAATATTGGTCACCTAGTTTGTAGGTACTGTTGTATCCGGATGCTTTCGAATACGGTACGAGAAATCTTCCGCCATACCTGCCTCATGCGCCCGTTCATTGATGTGAACGCTCTCTCTGAGTTGTGAAAATGAGAGCTCTCCTGCATGCAGTCGACCGTTTTCATATAAATATTCTGGCACATAACCGCTTGCCAGGATTTTCCAGCTCAAGGGAATACGATCTGTATTGACATGGGCATTCAGCCAAATGGTTGTCGTACAATTTGTCGTCAGCGTGTTGTAAAACTCCGGAGTGTTTTTGAGCGCATTGATCTTCTCTATATAGGCCAAAAACAATCGACGGGCATCCTCAATAGTACCGGATGTTGGGTATACGTAGACATCTTCAGGCGGATCAAGACGATAGTTTGTGCGTAACCGGATAACGTCTCTCTCGTCTGCCACGACATAATAAAGTTCATATTGGCGAAAGAAACCTTTGAGCGCAGAGTAGCTCTCACCCTTCTCTTTGCGTGTCTCAATGGAGACAGCCAGATGCTCATCTCCTGCAAATGCAAAACTCAAAAAGACGTGCGCTACAGCCGGTCCCATCCAGTAGACAGAGATGACATCAACACCTTCGAGTTTGTCCAGATCGAAGGTCTTGTCATAATAAGCAGGTGTATAGTCCATTTCAGTACGATAATGAAAATTTCGAATATTATGGACAGTGATCAGATTCTCTTTTTGTGTTGCATACGGCAAAAGAGCAACGTCTTCTTGCCACTCTCTATCATTAGACGGCGTAACAGTGCTGTACCAAAGTAAAAACAGCATAAACACAAGCGTGTAAGCGATCAATGCTCGCCAACGCAAACGACGAGACCCAAGTAAGATCACTGAACTTAATGATGTAAGGCCAAAACCTATGGCAAAACCATAACGAAGCATCTCGTTATAGGACTCTGCATAAACAATGGCAAGTGTCCCCCAACTGCCAACTATAATCACTGCCAGTCCAAGCAGTATCAGGCCTATAATAGTTATGATTTTATGCATTATGAAACAACTTACAACAGTTAGATCTTCTGTCTTTGGTTATATGCTTTTAAAATCAACATCACACCAATGACACCTGCTATAAATGAAGCAAAGAAAATACCTAACTTAACAGCATCAATAATACTCTGGTCTAAAAATGCAAGTTGGGTGATAAAGATAGACATTGTAAATCCAATTCCACCCAGGAAACCGACTGCGATCACTTCATCCCAACCCAGATCATCAGGTTTTTTGACAATATTTAGTTTTTCGGCCAGATATGTCAACCCGACAATACCGATAGGTTTACCTACTATAAGTCCAAAAACGACACCGAGAACGATCAAAAAGTTTTGAGACACTGCTGAAAAGTCAAGGATCACACCCGCATTGGAAAATGCAAACAAAGGCATGATAATAAATGCGGAAAACCCGTGAAGCTGATGTTCAAGTTTTACCAATGGGTTTTGTACTTTATCGTAGTTGTATGCTATATCTTCAAGTGCATCTATCTGATGATGATTTAGAATAGGGATAGTGTCTATATGCTTCTCAAACGCATCGACTGACTCTTTTGTGTTTTGTATAAAATCCTGCTCATCGACTTTTGAACTGATCGGTATAGCAAAGGCTAAAAGTACACCTGCGATGGTTGCATGCACACCGACAGAGTGAATGAAGATCCATAATGCTATACCTAAAAGCAAGTAAGGCATCAGCATCGTGACTTTTTTAAGATTCAGTATCCAGATAAGCGCATAGACTAAAGCGGTATGTAAAAAGTACTCGGCATGGATCTCACTTGTATAAACCGTCGCCACAACAATAACCGCACCCAAGTCATCCACAACGGCAAGTGCGACTAAAAAGAGTTTCAAAGCAGGATTGACTTTTTTACCCAGCAGCATCAAAATACCCAGAGCAAAGGCGATATCCGTTGCCATAGGTATTCCAAAGCCTTTAGGATCGTCAAGATTGAAAGAGACATAAACCAAAGCCGGGATTACCATACCACCGATAGCAGCGACTATAGGGAACCTCGCTTTTCGTACAGATGACAACTCACCTATAAGTAGTTCTCTTTTTATCTCCAATCCTACCATCAGAAAAAAGAGCGCCATCAGGCCATCGTTGATCCAGTGCATCAGGTCCATAGAGATGGTATGCCCACCCAATGTTACACCTAAAGCCATCTTCCATAGCTCAAAGTAACTCTCACTGAGTGCAGAGTTTGCAACCATTACAGCAGCTATCGTAGCGACAAAGAGTAAAACCCCACTAAATGATTCATCTTTTATGAACCGCTCTATGGTGTGCAGATGTTGTGTCATTGCCTAATCCTTTTGAACGCTTAACTTAACATTTCATAGCTTTGCCAAACATTCTTATGACTCTATTTTTCCTACTTCAACAATGGCATGAGATAAATTGCACTTAAAGAACAGATCAATTCGTAAAGTGCGTAAAAGCACCTTCTACACTCAAAGCACTTTTATAACGCGTCTGAGTCAGATGCACATGCTTCGTCTTCAGATCACAGACAGCTATACGAAAGTTTGACCCCATAAAGGGCTCGACAATACAGATGATCTTATCATCAAGTTGCCGCGTCGCATGAATATTACCTTGAAGGTTATGGAAAAAATATTTCGGATAGCTCAACGGTGTTATCTCAATGATCTCAACACTCTCTCTTTGATCAAGGCTCTCAGCAATAAGAGTAGCATCTTCGTAATTATCAAACTGTACACACCAGTCGTCAAACATTTTATTAAAGTGTTTTAAGTCTTCATCCAAAAAGCCGCCAGCTGGCGATTGTAAAGCAAAGATACTCATAAACAGGCCTTGAAAAAGTTCGAAAGATAAAGAGTATAGTAGCGTAGTCTTCTCTATACTCATGATCTTTCTAGAATTATAGTACTTGCTACTTTTGACCTACTTTAAGTGAGAAACGGCTCATATTCGCCTCGCTCATTTTCGCTAAGTATTAGAAAGTATGGTGTGGCTTGTGTTTGTGGAGATTAGACCGCTGGTTAGGGGATTCGTTGTTCAAAAAATCGATATTGAATTAATCGTTACCTGCAAAAGTGGCTATTCAACCCCAGTGGTGTACTTTTTCCTTTATTAATATTGGTAACCTCGTATGTAGTTTTTTTCTCAAAAAGTAGCCTATACTATTCATGAAGAGTTCGTTAGAAGTAATGTATCGGTTGTTCGCCTAAAGCGGCAAAGACTAGCTTGTGGGTCAGTTAGATAATTACACTTTAAACTTGAGTGGCGAGTGGATCGGTTTTTATAGCTTTTTTTTGCAAGAGAGGTTGGAAACTAGATCGTATTGAAATCACGAGGCAAGGTTATGTGTAGTGCTATTGCTTGAAGTCACACAAGAGATTATCTCTTGTGCTAACGAGCTCTCATCAAAAAGAAGAGGCTCTCATGGAAAATTGTATCGGAATCGATGTATC
>JAUWLG010000073.1 GCA_030613795.1 Helicobacteraceae bacterium | reverse complement strand
CTTGAGACTTTGAGCTGAAATAGGCATTAAATATCTGATCAATAAGTGTTTCAGGGACACCGCCGGCATTGTCACAGACTTCCAGGTAAAGATTTTTATCATCAGAAAACGTTTTAATAGTAATCCGAGCATCATCGATTTCTCTTTCCAACAAAACGTCTTCAGCATTTTTTAGAAGGTTTAGAAGTACTTGTTTGAGTTCATTAGGGTAACTTTCAAATGTCTCACTGCTTTTAATCTCGGTGTCGATCGCTATGTTCTTGTTTCCTATAAACTCACCCACAATTTTTAATGTTGTTACAACAACCTCTTTAAGAGAGGTTGTCTCTTTATCTTTTGTAACCTTGAAAAAGTCTCTAAAGTCATCAATAGTCGATGAAAGATGTTGTGTCAGGGAGTTAATAGTTTCTATATGCTTTTTACTTGTCTCATTGTCTAAAGTATGTAATTCCATTTTGAGATCCATGTCGGTCGCTGCAGTTGAGATAATATGAAGCGGTTGTCGCCATTGATGCGCGATCATGTTAACCATCTCACCCACCTGAGCCAAGCGGGCCTGATGCATAAGTTGAATATCTTTTTCGATATTTTTTTGCACCTCTTTATGTACACGCTCTTCTAATGCCATGTTAAACATCTTTAGTTGTACACTCAACTCGACGATCTTTTTGAGTTTAAGATAATAGTCTGAGCCGGTAGCCGTTAAAATCGTTATTGCCACTATAGTAATAAGTGCAATAATCAGATGTACCTCACCGCCATAATAGAGAAATGAGCTGCTTAACATTAGAAGAATTATCCCCATAAAAGCGAAGTAAGCATGAAAAACTGAGCCTAAAGTTGTTGTCGCTCCTGCAGTCAAAGCCAACAAAAGCACCAAAACATAAAAGCTATAAGGTTCTGGTGCATAGATGACGGTCAACCAACTTGTTAATCCCCATAACAGCGCACTAAGTGCTGTACCTGCGATGTTGTACTTTAAGTATTGTGTTTTTAATATATTGTCTTGTTTGGTATATTGTTCAAGTTTTCTAGCTAGATTAACACGAACGGTCGATAAAGCAAACTGTGCCAATAACCAAAAAAAGAGGATATAGAGAGGAATAAAGTCATAAAGTAAAAAAACAAAAACAGCAGAAGCGATCAACGTAGCGATCAGTACACCTTTTTGAATCCCTTTGGTCATCATAAAGATCAACTCTGAAGGGTGATCTACTGACCTGAAACTTGTTAAGACACTCTCTGACTGCATATAAAGGTTACCTTGGTTTATTTAACCATACTATACAATACTAAATGTTTTAAATAGTTATGATATTGGCACTTTTATACCTAAATTTACAGATTATTTCACTTTGGGACGAAAAGCTTTGATAACATTCTCATCACACACAAGGTAAGGTCCCTCAATAAGGTCGATACAGTACGGTACAGCAGGGAAGACAGCGTCCAGACACTCACGGATCGATTTTGGTTTGCCTGGAAGATTGATAATCAACGATCTGCCGCGAATGCCCGCTGTTTGACGAGAGAGAATAGCTGTTGGTACGTATTGAAGTGAGACTTGGCGCATCAGTTCGCCAAAGCCCGGCATCATCTTTTGACAGACATTTTCAGTCGCTTCCGGCGTGACATCTCGCAGTGCAGGACCTGTTCCGCCTGTTGTAACAACCAAGCAGCACCCTGCTTCATCGCACAACTCTTTCATCGTCTCTTCGATCACGAACTGCTCGTCAGGGATACAGCGATACTCGATCTCAAATTCACTTGTCAGGTAGTCTTTCATTGTCTCTTGAATAGCCATACCCGATATATCTTCATAGATGCCTGCACTGGCTCTGTCTGATGCGGTGATAACACCTATTTTTATCTCACTCATATATTATTCTCCTTGTAAAAAATGGTTTGCACCTTTGACCAACGTCACTGTTGCAAAGGGTAGAAAAAAGGCGTACGCCGGTCCAACGTCGCTTATCTTGTCTTGTCCACCTAAATATACTTCTATGGCGGTACCTCTATCTACCAGTGCCTGAAGTTCAGCTCCATTCCACTCATAGGTCAAAAGCTCTTCCAGCTCGGCTACAGAGTGCTTTGAATACGTGACATCTTTTACGCCGTAAGGCAAAAAGCAGTTCTCTGTAAATTTCAACAGATAAGCATCACTGTTTTTTTGGTAGCCCATTAGCTGAAGGCGTTTGAACTTTGAACTTTTGCTTTGAAAAAATGCGGGAGAGATAAGTTGCAGTTTGTCAACACGTGTTGTACTGTTAAGTGCATTTTTAAACGCTTTGATAGCGCCATAACTGAAACCGCTGATGACGTACTGACCATTGTCTAAAATGTCATCAAAAAAGTGTTCTTCATCTTGAAGCGCGAAACCGTTAAAATACATAATTACCCAATCAACTCACCTATGTGCTCTTTTGTAATAGACTCTTTCTCCATCAACACCGATTCTATAGCGACAATAACACTCTCTAATTGGGCAAGTTGAACTTTTGTCTCTTTATAAAGAGTATCCAAAATTGCAACATCTTCATTGGCTAAAGCAACAACACTCTGTCCCATACCATATTGATCGACCATCTCTAAAGCCAGCTTTTTCGCCTGCTTAAGGTCATTATGGACATTTGTCGCATGTTCATCAAAATGGATGTCACACGCAGCCATTCCTCCAAGCAAGACCTTGATACGTGCTTCGATCTCACTCTGTATCATCGGTGCACCCATCTGCGGTTTGATGGTCTCTGATGAGAGCATCACCTTCTCAAAAGGGAGTTTATAGGTGTATGCAAGCGCTGCTTTTGCTGCTAAATAACGTGCACGGAACTGCTTTTGCTGTTCTGACAGGATGGCAATCTTCTTTTTACCGTAGGCGACCTTGTCTTTAACGGCATAAAAGTGTTCCGTTGTAACCTGCATCTGTTGTTCACGCAAGGCAAGCAGTGCTGCCTCATTGACTAAAGTGGCAAGAGATGCACCGTTAAAACCGACACTCATCTGAACGATCTCATTAACATTAACACTGTTTGGCACCTTAGAAAGGTACTTGTTAAGGATAGCTTCACGCTCTTTAGGTGTTGGAAGTTCAACAAATACACGTCTGTCAAAACGCCCGGCACGAAGCAGAGCAGCATCTAAGACTTCGATCTTGTTCGTCGCAGCTACAACGATGACCCCACTGCTGTCTTCAAAACCGTCCATCTCTGTCAGAAGCTGGTTCAGTGTTGCTTCACGTTCATCGGAGCGGTTTCCGTCACGCGCTTTACCCACGGCATCGATCTCGTCAATAAAAATAATAGCCGGTGAGTTGTTTTTCGCCGCGACAAAAAGTTCATGAACACGTTTGGCACCCATACCGACATAGATCTGCACAAAAGAGGCTCCACTTTGATAATAAAACGGCACCCCTGCTTCGGCTGCTACGGCTTTAGCGATCATTGTCTTACCCACACCTGGCGGGCCCACCAAGAGAACCCCTCTAGGCATACGGGCACCAAAGTTCTTGAAGCGTGAGGGGTTGCGTAAAAAGTCGATGATCTCTTGCAGCTCCTGTTTAACATCGGCAATGCCGCCAATGTCATCAAAGGTCACGTCGGACTCAACCGGAGTGATCCTCTCACCTTCACCACTGCTTGGTGTAGATGCAGCTGCAAAAGGCAGACCACCTTCAGCCCCCCTACTCTCCATCTTCATCCAGTAGCGTACACCGTAAGAGAGTGCACCCAGTGTCATTAATATTAGAACAATGATGATAAGAAAAGTACTGCCGTTGTCCACTTCGATACTGTAGTTTTTCAGCAGTCTAGGCGAGACCTGACTGACGGGGATACTGTAGAGTGTATCTGAAGTCTGAATATAGAAGTTATCTTCACTCTGTACGATCTGCTCTATTTTTTTTGCTTTGACCAGTTGTGCTACCTGCTCTAATGAGGCTACCTGTGATGTGTCACGCAAAAGCGCAAATGCGACCAAGACCAATATAATCGCAGCAGAGACAAAGATCACCATACGGTTTTGTTTAGAACTGAACATAATTACCACCCTTTTGCACTTTGTAGTTCTCAACACTTAGCCAGTTGCCAAGAAGATCATTAGGTGAATCAATGATTATCTTGTTAAAAAATTGATCGAGACCATGATAACGTCCCTCTTTCTCACTCTCAATTAAGACCTCGAGCGGAACCTGTGCAAACTCTTTTCTAAAGGCCAAATTGTTTTGATCGACCAGGTCTGTCAGCTCTTTGAGGCGTGCTTTGGCAATAGCACCGTTGACTTGACCTTTCATAGTGGCTGACGGTGTGCCGTCACGCTTGGAGTAGGTAAATGCATGTACATGTGTTAATGGCAGACGTTTAAGATTTTGCATCGCCTCTTGCCAAAGTTCTTCTGTCTCACCCGGGTGACCAACAATGAAGTCCGTTCCTAAAGCAAAGCCTCTCTCGCGGAGACGTTGAAAGAGCGCTATGTCGTTTTCAAACTTATTACGGCGATTCATATGTTTTAGCATGGTGGGAGAGGTGTGCTGCAGTGCGATATGCAGGTGTTTTTCAAGCCAAGGTTCGTCAAGTATCTCTTCAAAAGCATCAGAGATCTGGATCGGTTCCAGTGAGCCTAGACGAATACGGCGTACCCCACGGATCTGTGACATCTTTTTAAGCAGTGATGCCAATGTCCGATCTTCTCTGTGGCCATAAGAGCCGACATTCGTCCCTGTTAAGATGAACTCGCCAAAACCATTGATCGCCAGGGTAGTAACCTGCTCAAGGATCTTCGCTTCGTCCATCGAACGCGAATCCCCGCGAACATAAGGGATGATACAGTACGAACAGCGAAAGTCACACCCCTCCTGAATCTTAATAAAAGCGCGGGACTTCCCTACAAACTCTTCTACAATGGTGTCATCAACAAAGTCTAAATCACCCAGCTCGTAAAAACGCTCTTTCTCTTTGAGCAGTGTATTGATCTTGATCTTTTCAGACTGTCCAAAAACACCAAAGACCTTTTTGTTGTCAAAAAGAGACTCACCTTTGGTGTGGGCACCACATCCTGTCAAATAGACCTGTGCCTTACCCGCTTTTTCAACACCGCTAATGTAGCCGCGTACCCCAACATCCGCACTATTGGTCACGGTACATGAGTTAACAATGATAATGTCAGCCTCGGCCTCATTCTCCGTAATGTCAAAATCTTCTAAACTACTCATCATCACCTGAGAATCAAAAAGGTTTGTTCGACAGCCAAAGGTCTTTACGTATACCTTCTTTTTACGATTCGTCATTTCACGATTCGTCATTTAGTGACTCCCTGTATTATGCTGTCGGCACTTAAGTGCCTCTCTTGTATTGAGCTGTTGGCTCTTATCATGAATGGACCTCACTCTCTTTATCTGTCGGAAGTTCTGGCAGACGTTTTTTGTTCATCGTTAGATTGAGCTGTTGTGTAGGGTAAGCAATAGTAATGTCATCTTCCACATTAAAAGCATCAATAATATCAGTCGATATCGTACTTCTCAATGTTAAGGTCGCATAGGCATTTGTCAAGTACCAGACACTGACATTAAGACCGTTTGACTCTATAAAAGAGAAAACTCTCGGCTCAACATTTGTGTTTTTCAAGCTGTATTTATGGCGCAGTTTGTTGAGCTGTTTACGGGTAATGTCTGTATACCCTTTTGAGTATTTACGTGCGACCTCTCTGGCAATGTGCATCGCCTTTTTATGGTTAGAATCGAAACTGATCGTAATGTCGATACCATCCCATACCGTCTTAAGCGAGTCATGCGAATAACTGGCGATCATACGGGTAAAGACATAGTTGTTTGGTACAAAAATAATACGCCCTGCCCGCCTGTTGTCCAAGTAGGTAGTCAACGTAATATCTTCAAGTATGGTTATACGCAACAGTGATATATCCATCACATCACCCACATATTTCATGCCATCCATGTCAACACGGATCCTGTCACCCACATGGATAGAACCGCCCAATACGATAACCAGCCATCCCAGCATCGACATAAACCAATCTTTCATCGCAATAGCGATACCGGCCGAAGCAAAACCAAGTACGGTAACAAGATATGAGACATTTTCGATGTAGCTGAAAAGCAAGATAATCATGATCAAGATAAAGTTACCGAAGTTAATGATCTTGTTTGCCATGTAGAAACGCTCATTGTCAGTGATATACTTTTTAATCATCGTCTTCAGGAAAAAGGCAAGGCCGAACAAGAAAAGTATGACAAGGCCGATCTTACTGAGTTTATAGAGCTGTATCTGAACCTGTTTATTGACCTTGACTTCGATCTCGTCAATACGTTTATCGTAGATATTGGCCGTGATCTCTACTATCTCTTGCGCATTGGTAAACTTGTCTAAACGATGAGAGGTTTCATTGAGTTCACTCTCATAACCGCCATTTACATGAATAGCTTTTAAATTACTCAGTAACTCTTTTTTCTTCTGTAGCAGCGAGATGATCTCTATAAGTTCAGCACCCTGCTTGTTATAGTCTGCATAGATCCCTTCAAGATGTTTGACAAAGGAGATCGCAGTAAAAATATCAATAGGATTTGTGATAACAGGTATCTCTTCGATCTCTTCAGGCTGAAGGAGTGCAGCGAACACACTT
>JAUWLG010000174.1 GCA_030613795.1 Helicobacteraceae bacterium | reverse complement strand
AGAGGAGAACTTTACGATGAACATTGCCAAGAAGTGCCCATACTCCAGCACTGATTGCCACTTTATGATGCAGGAGGGGGAGTAACTCTTTTCCTCGTTCCCAAGCTCTAGCAAGTCACTTTTCTGAACTTTTTAAAGTCTTTGAGACTCTTTAATACTGTAACGCTTCAGGATTGTCTCTTCGATCTCCTCAGCCTCTCTCCTATCTATAGCTATCATCACACCCTCTTTATCTTCTAAGATTAGGTATTCGCCCTTAAAATTTTTGATGATCTCCAAAAACTCATTAAAGTCTTTATACTTTTTAGAATTTATTTTATCGACTGTCCAAAGAGAAAATCTATGATCTCCCCTATTTATCTCAGAAGGTAGTACTTTCAACAGTATGACAACCTCTTCTCTTTCGTCTGTAGCCCACTCTCCTGCCAACTCTCTAAGCTCCAACAGTGTTGCACTGGATTTCATCAAGAGGTTCCGGCTCAGTGGGCTAAAGACATATCCGCCATAGATAAAATATTTCGGCTCAACATCATAAGCCACTGTGTTTACCAAGAGATGATCATCAGCTACATGATTCAACACGACTTTGACTTCTCTCTCTTTACCGTCTCGCAGTAGACCCAGTACGATGGTATCACCAATCTGTTTTTTGTCGAAGTAGTATTTAAAGGAGGTGAATTGGTGGTGTCTAAACTCAACAGTACCATCATTTTCTATCTTATTGCCATCAATACTCAAAAGGACATCGCCCCTTTTCAACATGCCAAATGCAGGCGAGCGTTCAGACATGTCGATCACCAGAACACCGCTAATCTTCTTCTCCATCTGATGAACATTACGCAGCGTCTTGCTCTCCATCATCTCAGTAGTAATACCCAGATGAGGAAACCCGTCGTATCGCTTGTCTTTAACATCGTCTAAAAAGTGTTTTATGACCTCAATAGGCACCAAATACCCAATATTTTGTGACTTTCTTATCTGCTGCATGACGACACCCACGATCTTGCCATCACTAATAGCCGGACCACCACTGCTTCCAGGGTTAATAGCCGCATCAATTTGAATAGACATAAACATCTCTTTACTGTGCGCATAGCGGGTATGCTCTATTCGTGAAACGACCCCGGTACTGACACTAAGACTGTGACCCCCTCGAGGGAAACCATACACTGTGACCTTTTGCTGTATGGTCGGCAGGCCATCAAACTGCAAGCTCTTGACCCCCTTAAAAAAGTCAGCGTCATCTACACTCAAAAGTGCCAAGTCTGCTTGGTGTGAGATAAACTCTACCCTCGCCTCATAACGTTTGGTGTCGCCATATCTTTTGACCTCTATAAAGGTCTCATTTGCCACAACATGGGCATTGGTCAAGATCCTGTTGCCATCGATGATCGCACCAGAGGCATGTGAGCGCTTGATACTGCTGTTCCATGGTGTGTTGTAGTTAGGTATCTTAGAGACGGTGAAGATCTTGACGATAGATTCTTCTATCTGATCATTCTGATCATTGGCTACCAGAGTAGTAGATAGGGCTATGCATAAAATTATATAGTTAAGTAGTTTCATATGATTTCCTTTTGGTCTTTCTTATGAATACTACCGTATCTATTCAAATAGATAAGTAGCAAGTACTAACATTAACGCATCATCCACTTTTTTGCATCCGTCAAGGCGTTGAAATGAAAAGTAGCTACTTCAGCATTTACAAAATGTTTTACGATATTTTTAGTAAAGTCAGCTATCGCCATATCTGAGACAAGCGCCACTTTAGCGATGTGTTTATGATGATCTTTTACAAACTTAATATGTGTAACAAGTGCAGAAAAGTCCTCCCAACCCGGAAATTCTCTAGTATAGATGATCAGACCGCCAAGTTCACCATGCTCAGCGATGTATGGATCGACCATCTCAGCTACATTTGCAAAGTCCTCTGAATGTAACACACCGCTGGGAGTAAGTATAACGACCCCATTTTTTTCATCAAAATCTACATTTACCATTTTTTATCCTTCTGTTATTGGTTTATTTCATCTAAACGTTCAGGCGTACCAATATCTCGCCATTCACCTTTATAATGTGTTCCACTAACTTTACCTAAAATCATCGCCTCACGCAACAGCGGTGCTAAAGGTGACGTGCCATAAGCTAATGTTTTAAAGAGTTTTGGACTGTAGTACCCTATGCCTGCAAAGGTATGTTTACTCTCACCTTCATTCAAAACACGACTATCTTCAAGGGCAAAATCACCTTCTGTATTGTGGTCAGGATTATCAACCAAAATAAGATGTGCCAGATCATCTTTTAGATCAAACTTAGCATCAAATAGATAATCACACCAGACATCACCATTGACCACTAAAAAAGGTTTATCACCTAATAGAGGTAAAGCCTTAACGATACCGCCTGCACTCTCTAAGGCGCCCTCTTCTTGCTCATCAGAGTACGTGATCTTTACGCCCCACTTAGAACCGTCACCAAGGGCTTCAGGGATCATATAGCCAAGATGAGCGATGTTGATGATGATCTCTGAGAATCCTGCCGCTGCGAGCTTTTCGATGTGGTAGACGATGAGTGGCTTACCTGCCACCTCTAGCAGCGGTTTTGGCTTATGGTCGGTCAATGGACGCATACGGTTGCCAAGCCCTGCTGCTAAGATCATCGCTTTCACGGCAGGACTACCTTTTTAAGCAGGTCAGCTAGAGCTTTCGTCTCTTCATATTTCTCTGCGGCTTCTATAGTATATTTGAGTGTCAACGGCAGGTCATTAAGATAACCGTCTTTACCGTCACGCAGGTAAAGACGCGCAAAGATGCCTAAGACCTTGATGTGGCGTTGCAGTCCCATAAAGTCGAACCACTTTATAAAAGTTGTGTCATCTACCTCTAAACCCAGCATGTCTCTAAACAGCAATGCCAAGGCTCTGACCTCATCTTTAGGATACTCGATATAGAGATCTTTAAGCAGTGAGACCAGGTCATAAGTTATGGCACCTTTCATCGCATCTTGATAGTCAATGACACCGATCTCATCTTCAGGCGTAAGCATGATGTTACGTGAGTGGTAGTCACGGTGGACAAAGACATCTTGCGGTTGGGTGAGCACGACCTCACTAATGGCATCAAGAGCATCTTCAATGGTCTTTTCATCTTCACTGCTCAGTGGCAATTTGACGTACTGTTCTAAAAACCACGTCTTCATCAGGTCCATCTCAAAATGTAAAAAGGCTTTGTCATACAGCGGTAGGTCTGCTGTGTCTCCCTTTTGCATCTTGATGATCTCATCCATCGCTTTTGTGTAGAGGATCTTGAAGTTTTGATCGTTCAGTACATCGAGGTAATTGGTATTGCCAAAATCATCCAAGACCAAGAACCCGTCATCAAGGTTTTCTGCCAAGATGTTCGGTGCACGGACATTAACATCCAAAAGACGTTTAGTGACATCAACAAAAGGGGCCAGAGACTCTTTCTCTCGCGAAGAGTCCATCAAGATGTAACTCTCGCCGGCTTCACTTAGACGAAAATATTGACGAAAACTCGCATCGGCTGAGGCTATCTCAATATCAAAATCTTTATAGTTCGTTCTCTCCAGCCACACTTTAATCTTTTGCATAGACTCCCCCTAAAATTCCATTACTATTTGCACCGGTGATGCTTTGCAACTCTACCTTTTCTCGGTGAATGCGTTTGTAAGCGAGCCACGCAAATAACATCGCTTCCATATGTTCGCTGCTGACGCCGGGTTCATCTGTAGTAGAGACCTCTACATTATTAAGCTCTTGTGCTAATCGCTGCATCAAATAATTGTTGTGAACACCTCCTCCACAGACAAGGAGCTGTTCAATGCCATATTTAGTAACCTCTTTAGCTATTGAGGAGACGGTCAATGCTAAAAGCGTTGCCTGGACGTTCTCAGATGACACTGTTCGGTGACTGTGCAATATCTTTCCCAGCCATAGTAAGTTAAAGAGTTCTCTACCCGTACTTTTTGGTGCCTCTTTTATAAAATATGGTTCAGCTAAGAGTTCTTCCAAAAGAGCCTTGTCTACTTTTCCCTCTTTTGCCCACGTCCCATCTCTGTCAAAACCTACCTCTTGATGTTTTTGTACCCATAAATCCATCAAAACATTACCCGGTCCAGTATCAAACCCTATGACTTCATCACCCAAGACAGAGAGGTTTGCCATGCCGCCGATGTTG
>JAUWLG010000115.1 GCA_030613795.1 Helicobacteraceae bacterium | reverse complement strand
CAACGCTCTTTTGTCGGGTCAAGCGGGAATGATGGTGTTGGTTTTTTAGACCAGTCAAACTCAGCCAGCATAACCGTACCGATGCTGGTGATCAAAGGACAAACTGTATAGCCGCCATAAGCTGCAGGAAGTTTAGACTTTCCTTCCATAAGAGCGATAATGTTATCAACAACGACTTTGTACTGCTTACGTGCACTACCGCCGGTTTTACCCATCGGTACAGCAACAACATCACCAAGACTGAATACATTTTTATATTTTACATTCTGTAGTGTCTCTTTAGTAACCGGTACCCAACCTTTTGCTGAACCGACTTTTGACTTAGCAACAACGTCCGGCGCTTTCATTGGCGGTGTAATGTGGATAAAGTCATACTTTCTCTCAACAAGTTCTGACTTATCGATCACATCGTACTCTTCCAAATCTTCGTCCCATGCACCTTTTTCAGTCCAATGTTTATTGAACGTAGCGACTTTAGCCTCTGTATCGATCGCAACAAGGTTATGTTTATAGTGCCATTTGAAACCTCTTGCTTCAAACTGCTTTTTAATAGCATCGTGGTACTCAGGAACACCGAACATCTTACCGCCGTTTGGCAGGAACGTTAACTCTACTTTGTCGCGGACACCGGCCTCTTCCAGACGGGCATGTGTAAGATACATGATCTTCTTCGGAGCACCACCACACTTGATCGGTGTGTTCGGGTGTGTAAATAGCGCCTGAAGCTTATCTGGTCCACTGTGTGCTTTAGCTTTTTTGATCAGCTCTTGGATCTGAGTCCATGTATCAACAGAACCGTCTTGGAAATAGATCGAACAGACACCGTCTTTACCGATCTTTTCACGTACAACACTATTGTCTGCCTGTGCAGATGTGATAACACCGTCCAGTCCATCAATAGCACCATAGTTAAGCATTAGACCTGTTGCAACGATCAGGTAATCATAATCAACCGTCTGTCCGCCTGCAGTTGTAACAGTGTTGTTATCAGGGTCAAAAGCAACAACACTGTCTTTGATCAGTTTCGCATCACTAGGAAAGTGATCATCTATTTTATAAACAATATCATCCAGTTCCCAGACACCGGCACCGACAAGTGTCTGTCCCGGCTGATACGATACTGATTTTGGATCAGGCTCGATCACAGTAACGTCTGGGTTTGAGAGAGTGTTACAAAGACGTGCAGCTGTTGACGTACCTGCCAAACCACCACCGACAATAACGATCTTACCCGTAGCACTAGAAGCATTAGCCTCACTGTATGTACTGCTTCCGGCACTTGCTATTACACCTGCCGCGATTGGCGACATACCCATTAGTTTGATCGCGTCACGACGCGACAGTTTTGCAGCATCTTGTTCTGACATCTTTTTTTCTACTTCGTTAAGTATCTCTTTGATCTGTTCATTTTTTTGCATAACTCCACCTTATATTCAATTTGTAAACTATTCTACATTTTAAATTCTGAAATAAGACTGTTAAACTGTAAAAAGCACTAAATGATGATAAAAATGTGATAAACAACGTCAAATATGGTCATAAATACTATATACTTATAGAAGTTTTCTATAAGTTTTTCGGTGTGGTATCTCTTGCGATAGAGATGAAGCAGGATTTGTATACTGCGGTTATATCAATGTTTAAACAGTTGACAGCTTCTGAGCAGTGGACAACGATACTGTTTAGTTCTCATCATAAAGTCTATCTAACATCATCTGGATGCTGACTTTTCCGTTCCACTCATTTTTACTGATAGTATAGCTGCAACTAAGGCGACGGTTGGTTGACATCTTATAACGTTGTTTAAAGGCAATAAGGTCATGCTTTTCAATGCCTCCCTCGAGTTGTATACCGATACGGCTGTGGTCACGCTCTTTGCCCATGTAGTTAACACTTTCAACATAAGCATCAATAGCCAGAAAACGCGGGCGGGGATTTGCCTCGCCAAAAGGTTCATACGCATCTAGAAGGTTTAAGAGGTTAGTATTGATGGTGCTTGGTGTGAGCTCACCGATGAGCTCTTCTTGAGGGATGAACTGCTCAGGGTCTATCTTGGAAGCAATAGCGTTGATGGCCTCTTTAAACTTCACAACGTGGTCCATAGGCATAGCCAGTCCTGCAGCCATCATATGGCCGCCAAACCCTTCCAACAGCTCTTCTTGAGACTTTATAAGTTCATAGATGCTGACATTGCCAATACTTCGAGCACTTCCTTTGGCACGTCCCTCTGTAATACTCAGGACAATAGCCGGGCGACCAAAGCGGCGGACTAAACGAGAGGCGACGATCCCGACAACTCCCTCATTCCAATCTTCGCCGGCTACTACAAGAACATCATCACCCTCTTTAACTTGGGCGATTGCTTCTTCGGTGACATCAGCTTCGATCGCTTTACGAAGGTCATTTAGCTGGTTAAGCAGTTCAAACTGTTTAAAGGCTTTCTCCGGGGTATCAGCCGTTAGAAACTTTAACGCGATAGAAGCGTCCTCTAATCGTCCGGCAGAGTTGATACGCGGTGCGATTTGAAAACCGATATCTTCAGCTGCGAGAGATGATTTGTTCAGGAACTCTCTGATGATGGTAAATGCCGGCAGGGTGCTTGTCATCATCTGTTTAAGTCCATGTTGGACAATGGCTCGGTTGATTCCTACCAGAGGCATTACATCAGCGACGATAGCCATTGCCAAGAGCGGGAGGTATTGACCCATGTTGATCTTTACATCAAGCTCTTTTTTTACAAGTACCAGAACTAGCCAAGCCACCTGTGCCCCGCAGATCTCTTTAAAGGGGTAGGTGTCATCTGCGAGTTTAGGATCAACAATGGTATAGACATCCGGAAGGGTGTCAGATGGAGTGTGGTGGTCGGTGATGATAAGGTCAATATCGCGCTCTTTACAGACCTCTGCAGCACCAAAGGCGTTAATACCGTTGTCCACAGTAAAGACCAGGTCCGCTTCGACTCTCTCTAATACTGATGGGGAGACCCCGTAACCATCGACGAAACGGTTGGGGATGATAACATCCAAGGGGTAGCCCAGTTCCCTGAAGAAGAGGACGGTTAGGGAGGTTGCTGTGACCCCGTCAACATCGTAATCACCCACAAGTGTAATACGCTCTCTGTTACGTATTGCATCCGCGATACGTTTAGCAGCTTTAGGAGCATTCAGCAGCAGAGATGGGTCAGGGATGTCTGATAGTTTTGAAAACCCGTCTGAAAAACGCTCGTCAAGTTTACGTTTAAGCGCGTCAAGGTCGAGTTTAGGAACGTTGGGTGTTTTGGTCATGGAAAAACCTATAACTGCTTTATGATATATGTCTGTCATTTTCATGCAATCAGGAATGACATTTAGTGCGGTTGATCTGCACGTGGACACTCCGTCGAGGAGAACCTAGTGTTAACGTAGACAAAAGGGGCTTTTGCTCCTTTGGCGTTTAACTAGTTAGCCTCAGCGTTAGCTAAAGATGCTTTCACAAATGCAAGAATAGACGCATTTGGTGTCTGAAGACGTGATGTGAATTCAGGGTGGAACTGCACACCTAGGAACCATGGGTGTTCAGGGATCTCAACTGTCTCAATAAGTCCATTAGACTCACCTGTAACGACCATACCCGCTTTTTCAAGATCATCTCTGTAAGCAGGGTTTGCTTCATAACGGTGACGGTGACGTTCGAAAATGAGTTTTTCACCGTTGTACGCTTCACGAAGGATCGATCCCTCTTTTGTCTCACAAGGGTACTCCCCAAGACGAAGTGTTCCACCCATTGGCGAGGTGTGTGTACGAAGCTCTGTGTCACCAGTCTGGTTGATGAATTCATCGATCAGATAGATCATAGGGTTTGTCGTCTCAGGATTGAACTCTACTGAGTTGGCATCTTCTAGTCCCAGTACATTACGAGCATACTCAACAAGTGTAAGCTGCATCCCTAAACAGATACCGAGATAAGGGATCTTGTTAGTACGAGCATACTCGATAGCCAAGATCTTGCCTTCAACACCACGATTTCCAAAACCGCCGGCAACCAATACAGAGTCACAGTCTCCAAGAAGTGCTTCTGCACCGACTTCTTCGATCTTCTCACTGTCAACCCAGCAGATCTCTACTTTGGTATCAAGGTGGGCACCCGAGTGGATCAGTGCTTCGATCAGTGACTTGTATGACTCTTTAAGCTCAAGATATTTCCCTACAAAACCGACAACGGTACGTTTGGTCGGTGAAACGATCTTTTTAACCAACATGTCCCACTCTTCCATCTCTGGTGAGAGGTCGCCAAGTTCAAGCTCTTTAGCAATAGGCGCAAGAATATTTTGCTGCATAAAACTGATCGGTACTGCATAAATAGTAGCTGCATCGAGTGCTAAGATAACGCTGTCTTGTTTAACATCACAAGAGAGTGCCAACTTCTTTTTAAATGATTTTGGGAGGTCGCTTTCACTACGGGCGATGATCATCTGAGGTGTAATACCGATACGACGAAGCTCTTGAACCGAGTGTTGCGTCGGTTTTGACTTGTACTCACCGGCCACTTTGATATAAGGGATAAGTGTCACGTGGATAAAGAAGGTACCGGCAACATCGTCATCATGTTTCATCTGACGGATCGCTTCCATAAATGGAAGACCCTCAATGTCACCAACAGTACCGCCAAGCTCAACAACAAGGATATCGTGGCCTTCACCTGCTCTTTTGATACGGTCAACGATCTCGCCAACGATGTGTGGAACGACTTGGATCGTCTGACCAAGGTACCCGCCAGAGCGCTCTCTTTCAATAACAGAAGAGTAGACTTGACCTGTTGTAAAGTTGCTTGTCTTTAGAAATGATGTATCGAGAAAACGCTCATAGTTTCCGATGTCGAGGTCAGTCTCTGCACCATCTTTAGTGACAAAGACCTCACCATGTTCAAGGGGGCTCATGGTACCAGGATCGACATTGATATAGGGGTCGATCTTTAACATACCTACATCTTTACCTGCGTGTTTGAGGAGTGTACCGACACTGGCTGCCGTGATCCCCTTACCTAAAGAACTTAGTACCCCGCCGGTTACGAAGATATATTTTGTCATGATTTAGCCCCTTTATAGAATTCGCGATTATAACAAAGGTGCCCTTATAGGCATCTCAAAAAAAATAGCATATTATCTTGGTATAAGTGGGTATAATATAAAAAAACAAGTGATCAAATATGGACGTTCTCAGCTATGTCATCGTTGCCCTTGCTATCTCTATTGTCCTAAACTTGATCCTAAAACGTCTGGGCGTTTCGCAGATCATCGGTTATATCATGACCGG
>JAUWLG010000165.1 GCA_030613795.1 Helicobacteraceae bacterium | reverse complement strand
CATCAGCATCGTATAATGGTCATCGATCAGCGGTGCCAATGCGTTGAAGTTTTTCGCAGCAGAGCCTTCTCGTATCACTATTTTCATACCATTTTGGCTCTTTTCCAACCCCTCTTCATACGTAAACGCTTCATGGTCGGTCGTGATGCCCGCATTGATATAGCGTTTAAGATCATCACCGCGAAGTCCGGGAGCATGACCGTCTACCGGTTTTCCAAGATCTTGAGCCGCTTTTATCTTTAAGAGTATATCCTCATCCCCATTGATGACACCCGGAAAATTCATCACTTCGCTAAGGTATTTGATCTGTGGTTTTCGCAATAATGCTTTAACCTCCTCAACGCCCAGTGTTGCACCGCTGGTCTCAAAGGGTGTTGCCGGCACACAGGGAGATGCCCCGAAGTAAAACTTGAAATTGACCTGTTCGGCATTATCCAGCATATACTCAACACCTTCTATCCCGAGAACATTGGCGATTTCATGCGGATCGGAAACGGTGGCAACCGTGCCGTGCCGTACCGCTAGACGGGCAAATTCGCTTGGAGGCAGCAACGAACTCTCTATATGGATATGGGCATCGATAAAACCGGGCAGAATGAAGGTGGAACAGGGTTCGTCAATCTTTGTGACAGAAATGATTTTTTTATTGTCGGTCACTACCTTTACAGGGTATATCTCACGTTGATCAATATCAACCAAATTGGCTTTAATCTCCATAGGTTCATCTCCCTGTTAATCTAATACATTTTTGCATAGATAGCATAAAGAGTGTATTAGTGCCCGCTGTTTTAGTTGAACGCTCTGAACAAACCCAGACCCAGAAGAGATGAACTTCCAAATCCTTAAACTAACAAAAAAGTACCCATCTGGGGATGACTTGGTTTGATACCCTGGAAATGTGCTAGTGGCTTTTAATTTCAATTAGCATACAATGATAGAATGATGAATGGATGGATGAAGATAGCTTATAATGAAGCAACGGAAGGGATGCTCGCTAATGATGGCGGTCCTTTCGGTGCCGTCATCGTTCAAGGGGACAAAGTAATAGCTACAGCACATAATGAAGTGCTCAAAACCAATGATCCTACTGCCCATGCTGAAATCAATGCCATCCGGCGTGCCAGTGAACAACTTGGCCGCTTTGATCTTTCCGAGTGCATCCTCTATTGTACCTGTAAACCTTGTCCCATGTGTTTAGGCGCCATCTTTTGGGCACGTATAGGTACAGTCTACTACGGTGCAACTGAACAAGATGCTGCCAGAGGCGGTTTTGATGACCTCCGTTTTTACGAGATGATACGCGGCCACAACAATGACGTGATATTCAAACAGGTCGATTATGAGGTCAATGCAAAGCTGTTTGATCAGTGGCTTGAAAAAGATGACCGTCAGATGTATTGATGTTAACGGGACTCTTATCTTCTTCCCTGGCCTGGGGATAAAAACTTATCCAAGCAGGTTCAACATAGCTGTCGCCGTAAATATGCTGACGATCAGTGTTATAAACACCAGTTTGGAAGCCAATTTGGCATCACAGCCATATCGATTGGCCAAGACGACACTGAGCATCGCTGAGGGCATTGCCGCTTCCAGGATCAGGACCTGGAGCTGCCACTCTTCCAGATGCATAGTGCTGGCCGGAATATAGACCAGCAGAGGGTTTAGAATCAACTTGATCAAAATAGCCGCCAGTGCTATCACAATAATGCTGCGCAATGCGCTAAATTGCAACAAGACCCCTACGGTCAACGTCACCATAAATGTATTGGCTTTTCCGATAATATGTATGGCATCAAAAAGTGGCCCCATCAATACACCTTCGATCGGCAGTTTTAAAAGAGACCAGACAGTACCTGCGGCGATGGATATAAAGATAGGGGACCTGAAAAACAACAACGCACCATTTAAGAGATGACTACTTTTTTCCTCTGAATTTCCGTAAAACATAGCGATCATCACACCGACTGTAAAGAGGGGCAGACCTACACCAAGCTCAGAGATAAAAGCAGCTTCTGCCAGAGCATCGGCATTGGTTGGAAAAAGTTCTGCTACTAAAGCATATCCCAGAAGAGATGAACTTCCAAATCCTGAAACTAACAAAAAAGTACCCATCTGAGGATGCGCCAGTTTGATACTTTTTCCGATAAGCCACGCTATCGCAAGCATAACGATTGCCGAAGCAATCATGATCAAAAAGAGTAAAAGGTATTTCCATTCGAGCACGGAGTGTGAAAGTGCATAAAAGATAATCGCCGGAAGGGTTACCTGCGTGACAAGCTTTGAGAAAAGAACGCCATTCTCTTGCTTTAGCATGCCCCTATTGCGCAGGAGCACAATAAGAGATATTATGGCAGCCAAAACAAGAATGGATGTTAAGGTGTGCATATAGATATTCATCTTCTTCTCTTTCTACCGATCAGTTATTTTTGGCTTCAGCATTGGCTTTTAGATGAAGCGCCTTGCGATCGAGCTTTCCGGTAGGTGTCTTGGGTAGCCTCTCCATTACGCTCCATCGATCGGGTACTTTGTAGGCGGCAAGATGGTTTGCTACCCAGTTTTTTAGCGCAGCGATATCCGGGTGCTGTGCATCGGGTTCCCATTCAATGTAAGCCTCCAGTATTGCCCCGTAGTGCGTATCGGAAATGCCTACGACACAGCTCTCCTTGACATCAGGGTATGAGTCGATGATGTCTTCGACTTCATGGGGCCCGACGTTTGATCCTCCATGAATGATGATCTCGCGTTTACGCTCAAGAAAGGTATAGAAGCCGTCCTCATCGCGAGAGGCGATATCGCCGCCATAGAGCCAGCCGTCGCGCAGGGCATCATTTGTTTTCTTCGGATCTTCCCAGTATCCCCGCATCACACTGTCTCCCTGCACGATGATCTCACCTGCCTCGCCTGCAGCAACGTCATTACCGTCAGGGTCAACCAGGCGGACCGTTACGCCTTCTGCAGGTTGACCGATGGTACCATTGCGCTTCGGACCGGAGGGACGATTAGCGAGATAGCCCTCGCACTCAGTCATGCCAAAGGCCTGCAGCAAGTCATGGCCTGTGCGCTTTTTGAAGCGCTGATACAAGTCATGTGAGCATTCATCACCGGCGACGAAACATGCTCTCAGCGAACTAAGATCTGTTGTTTTTGATAGTGGGCTTTCCAGCATCTCCAGCAGCATAGTAGGCAAAATAAGGGTCATGTTGACGTGATAGTGATCTATGGCTTGAAGTAGCTTATCTGCCTGTAGTTCAAGTTCCAGAACAAGAGTGCAACCCATAAGAAAGGTCGGCATTGCGATACCTGAGAGTCCCGCGATGTAACCCACTCCGGTTGAGGCCAGTAAAACGGTTTCCGGCTTGATCTCTTTGGTTGCGACTTGAATCCGTGCATTGCCCAGCAGCGAAAAGTGCGTATGGGTCACCCCTTTGGGACGGGATGTACTGCCCGATGTATAGAAGATCACAGCGGGATCATCCGGATGGACCTGGGGCCATTCACGATCGGTCGGTGCATTGGCCAGATGCTGATGCAGCGCTTCAGCATGCTGCTCGGATTTATCGACGTGGACCACGATACGCTCCAAAGATGAGACGCTCTGATCGAGTTCTTTCGTTATGTCAGAGAAGATTTTGTCAATAATGAGCAGCCGGCATTCACTGTGATCCAATGCGTATTCGATCTCCTGCCTCTGGTAACGCGTATTTACTGGAACAACGATGGCACCTATGCGAAAACAGGCAAAGTAGAGGAACAGGATCTCCGGCCGGTTGGGGAACATCAACCCCACCCTGTCACCGTGTCTGATTTCGAGAGCAAGCAGCATCTGCGCAGCCCTCTCGATAACGTCATAAAATTCGCTATAACTGATAGACCGGTCTTGAAACCAGATCGCCGTTTTTTCTGGATTATTCTGGGCATGAACCCTAATCAGGTCATCAAGAATCTTTGGTTCTATGGTACTCATTTTTATTCCTTAAGTTGAGAAATATCCCATCAAGTATTTAATAGTGTATCGATGTTTATATTTATTCATACTTTGCCGACAATGGGGATATAAAAAATGTTTTGAGGGATTTTCTTAAGGGGTTACGAACAAGACTTTCAGTGAAAGCGAAGTCCTGCACATGAAATGCGGTGCCGGCAAATGCGGCGCTAAGTACTGCTTTTAAAGGTCTCTGCTTTTTAGAGGCTCTGCAGCAACACTAAAAACTGCTCGCCATAACGCTCAAACTTCACCTCCCCAATACCGCCGACCTGCAACATCTCTTCTTTACTCTGTGGACGTTTGGCTGCCATCTCTTTAAGGG
>JAUWLG010000082.1 GCA_030613795.1 Helicobacteraceae bacterium | reverse complement strand
TATGCTCGAACCGCGCCGTCTGGCGGCTAGAAATGCTGCGGCTCGTATGGCAGCACTTCTGGATGAGAAGGTTGGCGAGACCGTGGGGTATCAGATACGTGCTGACCGCTGCGTCGGGAAAAAGACAAAGATCATTGTTGTGACGGAGGGTATTTTGACCCGTATGCTGCAAGGCGATAGTGCTTTAGAAAACACGGCACTTGTCATCTTCGATGAGTTCCATGAGCGTAACCTCCACGGTGACCTTGCTTTAGCACTTAGCCTACAGTCGCAAGAGCTTCTTCGCGACGACCTTAAGATCATGGTGATGTCCGCAACCCTGAACACTGAAGCCATTTCCAACCTGCTGGATGATGCACCCGTTATCACCAGTGATGGACGCAGTTTTCCTGTGGAGAATGTCTACCTGGACAATAAAACACCCCACCCTTCACCGATGCAGCTAACTAGCGTTATCTCTAAGATAGTTGGTGAAGTCATACACAGTGAGAGCGGCAGTATCTTGATATTTCTCCCCGGAGTTCGAGAGATCAAAAATGTTGAATCCAAACTACTCGAAATCCTCAAAGACAAAAGTATTACCATCGCCCCGCTCTATGGGGACATGAGCAAGCAGGCACAAGATGCCGCCATTAGACCCAGCAAAGAGGGTAAACGCAAGGTCGTCCTTGCAACCAACATTGCCGAGACAAGTTTGACCATTGAAGGGATTACCGTTGTCATTGACTCCGGCCTGCAGCGTGTCTCTACTTTTAACAGCGGTTCAGGGATGAATCGTCTGCATACTCTAGCTATCTCTCAAGATTCTGCGACACAACGCAGTGGTCGTGCGGGGCGTTTGAGCCCGGGTAAATGTTACCGTCTTTGGCACGAGCACCGACAGCTATCACGACACAGTGCACCCGAGATCCTGACAAGTGACCTGACACCGATGATGCTTGAACTCGCCAATTGGGGTGTGGACGATGTGGATGAACTGGGCTGGCTTGACCTCCCTGCCACATCTGCTGTACAACATGCCCGTGAACTGCTAAGAGAGCTAGGTGCACTGCAAGGTACGACGATTACAGAACACGGAAAGGCGATGCTTGCGCTGGGAACCCATCCTCGTCTAGCACATATGATTTTAAGAGCTGCTAGCCTTGGCTACGGAGAAACCGCGTGTTTGATCGCGGCATTGCTCAGTGAAAAAGAGATCTTCACAGGCAGTGCCAGACACGCTGCGGACCTTTCACAACGAATGGCAGCCTTGCAAGAACACCATTCAGGAAGCCATATCGACAGAGGAGCCTGCAAACGTGTTTTGACAACAGCTTCGGGCTTTTGTAAAAAGCTCAAGACCTCAGGTTCGGCACAAAAAAACAACGCAGACATGGTCGGCGTATTACTCGGCTTTGCCTACCCTGACCGTATCGCCAAATGCCGCGATGTCAAAAACAGTCGCTACATTCTCAGCGGCGGAAAAGGTGCCAAACTTAATATGGAAGATGAGCTCTTTGGCGAGCTCTATCTTGTTATTGCTGATCTTGATGTTGCTCAGACTGATGCACGGGTATACAGTGCCGCGAGCATTAGCGAAGCCCAAATAGAAGAGTACTTCAGTGAGCTCATTACTAAAGAGCGTCTGACCAGATGGAATGATGAAACAGAGCGGGTTGAAGCAAGGGAGATCACAAAACTGGGTGCGATCACTCTTGATGAACAGCCTGTTCAGAACATAGACAATGCTGATCTTGCCATTGCCCTACTCGGTGCTATTAAAGAGAAGGGGTTAGATGCTTTAACCTGGTCTAAAGAGGCACTTGGGCTGCGTCAAAGAGTTGACTTTTTAAACTATAGCAAAGAGAACAATCCCAATGCAGCGAAGATCATTGGTGAACTTCCGGACTTCAGTGACACATGGCTACTCGAACACTTGGAGACATGGCTACTGCCTCACTTGGAAGGCGTAAAAAGTTTCAAAGCCTGTCATAAACTCAACACCTATCCTATGCTATTAAGTATGCTTACTTGGGACCAACAACAGCATATCGACACGCTCGCTCCGTCAAGGTTAAAAGTACCAAGCGGCTCTAACAGCGTTCTCAATTATGAGAACCCTGCCTCGCCTGTTCTTGCAGTACGACTACAAGAGCTGTTTGGGATGTTAGAGACACCCTTGCTGATCAATGGAACTGTGACCATGACCGTTGAACTGCTCTCTCCGGCACACCGTCCGATGCAGGTCACTAAGGATCTAAAAAGCTTCTGGGAGAACACCTATGAAGAGGTCAAAAAAGAGCTTCGAGGCAAATACAAAAAACACTATTGGCCTGACGACCCATTAACAGCGCAGGCCACCAGCAAGACTAAAAAGAGGATGTAATCACTCATATTTTTAACATGATTCTGAATCTACACCTCACTCAAACCAACTCGTCGGTTCACTCGAGGGCAGTGCGCAGCCTCCTTTAGAGCTTCCTTCCAAGTCCCCGTCTACACGGGAATGCCAAGTTGTTTTTACACTATAGTTGAGCGCATTTGTAAACTTTTTCTTCTCAAACATCCTCTTAGTAAAACCTTAGCTTTCTATTAAGTTGCACTTCGGTATAATCACGCGTTCCTTACTCTTTGTGCAAAAGCATAAGTTTAAGCATATGACTGTTTAGTTCGCTAAACTCGATCCATAAGGGACCAAAACCAAAAGGAGAAATACTCTATGAGACATTACGAAAATCTAGTAATTGTTAAACCAACGCTAACTGAAGAAGAGACAAAAGCTTCAATCGCAGCTATCGAAGAAGTTCTTACTTCAAACGGTGCTGAAATTATTGCACGTGACGAAATGGGTACTAGAAAACTAGCATACCCTATTCAAAAGAAAGAACGTGGTTATTTCCATGTTGTTTATTACACAATGGCACCTTCATCAATCGCTGAAGTTGAGCGTCGTTTCCGTATCAACGAAGATCTTCTTCGTTTCGTTACGATCAAATACGATTCTAAACGCGAAGTGACTGCTTGGAAAGACCTTGTTGCTAAAACTGAAAAGAAAGCAGCAGCTAAAACTGCAGCAGCGGCAGCTAAAGAAGAAGTACCTGCAGCAACAGAAGCTCCGGCAACTGAAGAAGCACCAGCTACTGAAACTCCAGCAGCTGAATAAGTAAAGGAAAACCCAGATGTACAATAAAGTCGTCCTCGTAGGAAACCTAACACGTGATATTGAGTTACGCTACAGCCAGTCAGGCATGGCAATCGCTAAAACAGCGATCGCTACCAGTCGTAAGTTTACCTCTAATGGTGAGAAGAAAGAGGAAGTAATGTTTATTGACCTTACTTTTTTTGGACGTTCAGGTGAGGTAGCAAACCAGTATCTTCGTAAGGGTAGCAAAATCCTAGTTGATGGGCGTATTCAATTTGACCAATGGGTTGACCAAAATGGTGGCAAACGTTCTAAACACTCTATTGCCGTTGAATCAATGCAGATGTTAGACTCTAAGGGTGACAACCAGAATTCTGGTGGATCTCAAAGTAACTACAACGCACCTCAGCAACAGCAAGCACAGGGTGGTTACAACCAGCCACAACAGCAGCAGTCTCAATCATCATACAATGCTCCACAGCAGCAGCAACAGCAGCCGTCTTACGGACAGCCGCAACAGCAGAAGCAGGCACCGCAGCAGAGTATGCCGGCAGACCTTCCGTCTATCGACATCGATGAAGATGAGATCCCATTTTAGAGAGAAGACTCTCTAAGTAATAAACGCATAAGGATTTAATTATGGCAGAAAGAAGAAAATACAAAAAACGTTATTGTAAATACTGTGAAGCAAAAGTTGACTTCATGGATTACAAAGATGCAGGTTCATTGAGATTCTCTCTCTCTGAGCGTTACAAAATCATGCCACGTCGTTTGACTGGTAACTGTAAACGTCACCAAGAGATGGTTACAATTGCTATTAAACGTGCTCGTGCAGCATCGATCATTCCTTACACTGTTACTCGTAAAGCGGTTATCAACAACCCTTTCGAAAACATCAAGTAGGTCCCTAGCGAAGCTATATGCTTCGCTCTTTATCCAAACTTTCCAAAACCCCTTTTTTATAATTACACTCTAACTCAAACTTACTATTTCACTTTTCAACTATTTATAGCTCATATTTATACATGTTTGTATATTTTGACATTTAAATTTCCAATCCTCTTTAATAGTGATAGGTTCAACTTTTACGATGTGGCATTTAGTGCCACCCTGCATTGAGCTTTAGCTCTTTATTCTCTTTGCCTTGCAAAAGAGCAAACCTTGAGGAAAAAGAGAAAGACGCTGTTGTTCAGACGTTCATTTTCAATCTCTAAAGTAAAAACACTATGCCCTTTCCACTACTTCGACCCAGGTATTAACTGTTTCGAGAAAATTCGAATCGGGATAAAAGCATCAGCTTTTACATTAATCAACGCGTCACCACTTGACTCTTTTCGTGCCATCTGTAGAGCTAACTAGATGGAGAGCACTTCCGTTAATAAAACAGCATTGTTTGAAGCGTAGTAAGTTTGTCGTTTTTAGGAAGGGAGCGAGCGGAAGAAAGGTAGTCGGTAGGTTAGCCTTCGATGATCGCAAGCGATATCATCTCTGGTTCCGAACCTATAGAAGCCAAGCAATTTAACGGTTCTCACCTCGAAGCCGTTACGAGAGGTTTTTTTGTTTATTTTTTTCCGGAGTATAAGAACCAACAGTTCAATACAGTGAGGCACTAAATGCCGAGTCGTAAAAAAAAAGAGTAGTCAATAAAGTGTAAATCATTTATAAAAGTTCTACAAGTCTACAACACTTACGACCAACTTACAGTCTTGTTGTAAAGTATCTTTATCTTTACAACCCCTATTCTTTATGCTACTATAGTCATATAAGGAGATAAGATGCCTTTCATGGAACGTCTGCAAAGTGCATTGATCTTGAAAACACCAATGTATCACCCTAATGAAGCACATATCATCGAACACACCCATGAGATCTTTTATGAGACCATCGTACATGACCAGAGTGTTCAGATGGTACAGATGATCATAGAGGGATTTGATGTCGACTTTCATGAGTTAGGAAAAACCCCTCCACTTATCTTTGCTATCAAGTACAACAAAAAAGAGATCATAGAGACCTTGTTACTCTATGGAGCTAATGTCAACATCCAAGATAGAGACGGTAATACCCCACTCCATTTTGCACTAAAGTTTAAACATTATGAGTTAATGACGACTTTGCTGCATTATGGCGGAGATGTCACTCTTATCAATAATGAAGGTGTGTCCGCCTTTGACAGTGCTTCAAAAGATGAAAAAACCATTATCAGCAAAGTGGTCTCTTTAGTTGATACTAAAACACACAACCTCTTTGAGACTGCCCGTTTAGGCGATCTTAACCGCCTTGTTCACAGCATCCATAAACAGAAACAACTTTTTCAGACCAATAAAGAGGGGCAGTCGCTACTGCATCTAGCCGTTCTTAGCAACAATTTCAAAGCCGTGTTATACCTGCTTAACAAAGGGCTTGACATTGATGCCGAAGATAACGACTCTCTTACACCGCTTATCATCGCGATGAGCCATACCCGTTATCTGAATGTAGCGATATTGCTTCTTGATCGTCATGCAACAGTCGAACATGTCTCAAACAATGGTCACAGCGCCCTGAGTGTCGCCATACGAAACAACAACCCCGAAGGCGCAATAATGTTAATAAAACGCGGTGCAAACATCAACATCGCAGACAACGCGCACACCCCTTTGACACTTACCCATACTGCCCTGCTTAAGTATCATGAAAATGCCCAGGTCTATAGAGAGCTTGAGACCCTTCTTTTAAGCAAAGGTGCCAAAGTCGATGTCACCCTTAACTCACTGGGCTGGACCCCGCTTTGCACCACAGTGACCAAAGTACAAGACCAGCCCAATAGTGAGCATATCCGTCTTCTGTTACAACTCGGAGCCGATGTCAACCATCTCGATATCAACGGTCGTACCCCACTGATGCTCGCCGCTTCTATGGGCCGCCTCTCTTCCGTTGAGATGTTGATGAACAACTACGCCGCCAATGATATAATTGACAACTTTGGCTGGAGTGCTCTGATGTTCGGGGTCTACTACAACCACATCGACGTCGTCACCTTTATGCTCGACAGCGGCGTTAACCCTAACCAAGTCTCTCCACAAGGCCTGACTGCTCTGAAAATTGCACAAGAGCACAAGCGCATTAAGATGGTGGACTTGCTGCTTGAATATGGAGCGATGGTGACGAAAGAGGACTAGTTTTGAATTTTGAAAAGATAGCGAAGCTTATCTAAACCCAACTTGAACTGGTAAAAGTTTCAGATTTGGTGCAGATTGT
>JAUWLG010000155.1 GCA_030613795.1 Helicobacteraceae bacterium | reverse complement strand
ACAATGGTTGGGCTGGGCCAAGGGGCTAAACGGGGCATACTTTTTAAAGAGGCTGTACACCTTGAGACCTTAGCTAAGATAGATACCTTGGTGCTCGACAAAACAGGTACGATCACAGAGGGAAGACCACAGGTGCAAGATGTCAAGTGGTTTGACGATGAAGAGGATAGAAAAGGGCATCAAGAGAAACTGTTAGCGTTGTTAAATGCCTCCAAACACCCTGTATCACTCGGTGTTTCAGAGTATCTAACAAATGATGATGAAATGATCCTGCCCGTTTTAGATGAATTGCAGCAGATCCCAGCAAAGGGTATGATTGCTCGATGTGACAAAGAGATGCTTCTTGGCGGTAATGCACTCTTAATGCGTGATAATGGTATATCAGCGGAAAATCAAAGTGAACATACCCTTTTTTATTTTGCAATAGGCGAGCAGCTGATCGCACGGTTTGAACTAGCTGACGCACCTAAAGCAGATGCCCCTGAGGTGATCCGTTCACTGCAACACTCCGGCATTGATGTGGTGATGCTCACCGGTGATCATGAAGGGGTTGCTAAACGTGTAGCTGATGAGGTTGGAATAGAACATTACCATGCAGAACTCACACCTAAGCAGAAGGCGGATATGATCGCTCAGATGCAGGCTGATGGACATAGTGTGGTAATGGCAGGCGATGGTGTCAATGACATCTTGGCTCTTGCTCAAGCAGAGATCGGTATCGCGATGGGTAACGGTAGTGACATCGCTATTGATGTCAGTGATGTAGTGCTGATGAATGATTCACTCTCTTCACTAGAGGAGTCGTTTAAGATCGGACGTACGACTTATAGACTGGTCAAACAAAACCTGGGTATCTCTTTGGTGTATAATGCCGTTACGATTCCACTGGCGATGGCGGGCTTTATTATCCCGCTGATCGCAGCTATCTCGATGTCGGTGAGTTCACTGCTTGTTGTCGGTAACTCGATGCGTATAAAGTTTTTGTGGAAAAGAAGTTAGGGGTTATGTCCCGTTATAAAAATAGATCTATAAAGTAGACCAATGAATGATTCAATTATTATTTTGATGTTAGGTGTCTCTGTATTTTTAGGTGCACTTGCCCTTTTTGGCATTATGTGGGCGATCAAGACAGGGCAGTTTGATGATAAAGAGAAGTTTCTTAATCAGGTGCAATTTGATGGTAATGAAGAGCTTAATGATGCGGCTGAGCAGCAGGCTAAAAAAGAGGCTTTAAAGAAGAAGAAGAAGAAAGAGGGCTATCGCCCGGAGTAAAGTCTTTTTATAAGTTTCTTATACTGTCATTCCTGCCAAGGTTGAAATCCACAACCCTTTGAGTCTTGATAGCTTTTGTTGTTTTGTCCTTCCTGACTTGCCTGAATTCACTCCTTTGTTCTACTACTTAACTTTTTTTGAATGTCTTTTGATAGAGGTTACGTTACTTTTTTCTTTGCGTGCACAAAGAAAAACCTAACAGAAAAAAGAAAGTGCAATTGCCTTCGGGTACAGTTACTGCTAGAAGTCCAACTTCAAAAGACCAGGCATTTTCAGAGAAACATCCCTATGGGAGCGGTACCCTTGTTTTGACACATACTGCCAAAATTAGTGTTCTGACACATTAATAAGGGTGTCTAGACCATTTTAATTGACTGGAAATTAATACTTTATTCATGTTCCAATCATCCTAATACAGTAACTACTTGAATCAAATAATCTTTATAGAATAGAAACACTAGCTTCTTTAGAGATTGAGCATCAATGTAATTGCAACAGCGTCTCTTTTTTTTTTAAGGTCTACGGCGTTGATACTACGCATATTAACTCTGTTTTCAATCCTATTAAAGCCAAGAAGTTGGCTTTAATTTCACGGGTGAAGGCCGTTTGAAAAGCAAACTGCTTTGCTTTTTTAGGACTGGAACCGCAGACGTTATGTGAAACATCGTCGAAGGCGTTTCTCTGACGCGACAGAGAGTGAAATGCATGGGAGAAGCTTTGCTTTGAGTCGTGAAAAAGTTTGGGCAATCACGATTCAAAAGACGAGGGAGCACAAGATTGAGAAAAAATTTGATAGGTATTTATATAGTATGTGTATTAGAATAAAGAGACGGATATAGCTAGATTTGATAAGGTAGTTAAGTTGAAAAGTTATAGAAGTTTTTGAAGAGGAAGAAGGTGGAAACCCCTAAAAGGAGTCTCCGAAAAGGGGTCTGATTATTTAAGACCAGCGATGTAAGCAGAAACTGCCGCGATCGTAGCGTCATCGTAAGAAGCAACTTGACCTTTCATAAGTGCACCCATACCGTAGTTGTTAACAGTACCAGCTTTGTAACCTTTAAGTGCAGCTTCAATTTTAGCAGCATCCCAAGTGTTGATGATCTCAGATTTGTTAAGAGCTTTTTTCTCAGCTTTTGCACCGTGGCAGCTTACACATTTCTTGTATGCTGCAGCACCGTCAGCTGCCATTAGTGATACGCTTGCTACTAGTAGAGCTAATGCGATTTTTTTCATGTTAATTCTCCGTGTTAAAATTTGAAGGCATTATAAACACAATAATCTTAAAAAGTTATAAGTCAAAGGCAGAATATTAACCCTCTGTTTGCTATAATCTGCTTGCTTAAATAAATATAAACGAAGAGAAAAATATGCGCTATATTGACAATGATCTAAAAAACAAAACGATTTTAATTACGGGTGGAGCAGGTTTTATCGGCTCTAGTCTCGCTTTCTATTTTCAGGAGAACCATCCTGATGCCAATGTAGTGGTACTTGACAGTTTTCGTTCTGGTGAAACCCTCTCAAATGGGAATCTTAAAAGCTTTGGACACTTTAAAAACCTTATCGGTTTCAGAGGTGAAGTGATCAGTGGTGACATCAACGACAAATCACTGCTTGCTAAACTCGAAGCGGACTATGACTTTGATTACATCTTCCATGAAGCGGCGATCTCAGACACAACAGCCTTAGAACAAGACCTCATGATCAAGACCAATCTTAATGCCTATAAAGATCTTCTTGACATGGCACTTCGCCAAAATGCCAATATGATCTACGCTTCGTCAGGTGCTACTTATGGTGATGCACCTTCACCGCAAACCGTTGGTGTTGAAGCGCCGCAAAATGTTTACGGTTTTTCAAAACTGATGATGGACCACCTCTCTCGTGATGTGATGAAAACAGCCGATATCAGTATCGTAGGGCTCCGCTATTTTAATGTTTACGGGCCTAGAGAGTATTTTAAAGACAAGACCTCTTCGATGGTGATCCAGTTTGGTCATCAGCTGCTTCAAGGTAAAAACCCAAAACTGTTTGAGGACTCTGACAAGATCGTTCGTGACTTCATCTTTATCGAAGACATTATTCAAGCAAACATCTTGGCAATGCATCCAAGAGAGAGTGGTATCTATAATGTCGGCACGGGCAATGCCCGCTCATTTCAAGACATGGTTGACATCTTGCAAAAAGAGTTGGGTACATCTTATGTCTGTGAATATATGCCAAACCCTTACATCGGCCGCTACCAGTTTCATACCGAAGCTAACATTGAGAGCACCATAGAGGGTCTAGGCTACGAGCCTCGTTTCTCTTTTGAAGAGGGTATTAAAAAGTACATTCCTGAGATCAAACGTATGTTTGAAGAAGAAGTGAAATAGTGCAGGCTTTGAAAAACGCCAAACCAAACATCTTGGTCATTGGTGACCTGATGATCGACCATTATCTCTGGGGCGATGCAGAACGTATCTCACCTGAGGCGCCTGTTCAAGTTGTTGACATCGCTAAAGAGACCTCAGTCTTGGGTGGTGCGGGAAATGTGGTCAACAATCTTATCTCTCTTGGCGCTACTGTAAATGTAGCGAGTGTCGTCGGTGATGATGAGATCGCTAAAGAGCTGACCATTATGCTTAAGTCTATTGGTGTTAAAACAGAAGGGCTTATCACGCAGAGTGGCAGAAAGACCAGTAAAAAGTCACGTGTTATTGCTGCTCACCAACAGATACTGCGTTATGACAACGAGTCAAAAGAGACGATCTCAGCAGCCTCTGTCCAAAGAATAGTCACTGCTATAGAGAAAGATCTTTTTGTGACCGATATGATCATTCTCTCTGATTATGGCAAAGGGGTCATCTCTGAAGAGCTGGCTCAAGCTGTTATTGCTCTTGCCAATAAAAAGAAGATCAAAGTGTTGGTCGACCCTAAAGGGACGGACTATAGCAAATATCGCGGTGCACATATGCTGACACCTAACAAAAAAGAGGCGTCAGAAGCGACTAATATCAAGATCGTTGATGATGTGTCTTTAGAAAAAGCGCTCTTGTCTCTTAAAGAGAAGTGTGATCTGGACCGTTCGATGATCACCCTTTCTGAAGATGGCATCGCTATTTATGATGTTGAAGTAAAACGTTTTCCTACGGTTGCACAAGAGGTCTTTGATGTAACGGGCGCGTGGTACACGGTGATCGCTTCGATCGCCTTTGCTTTGAGTGCCGGACTAACTG
>JAUWLG010000052.1 GCA_030613795.1 Helicobacteraceae bacterium | reverse complement strand
CTGGCAAGCAGCTCTTTTTTTAGTTCATCACTCTTAGCATCACGCGAAGCTAAAACACCGTCAAGGTCGCTGCAGTGTTTGTTAAGCAGTTCAAGCAGTTCTTCATCACTATAGTATTGTCCACTTAGATTGTGCAGATGTTTTGTTGTCTCAGTAGGACCATAACTCAAAGCTTCTAACAGTTCTGCAGTAGCATTTAAAAATGTATATTTGTCCGGTTTCGTCCGATCAAAGCCGACACCTTTGCTTGTTACCTTTGGCAGATCACCTACATATTTTATCTTCATGATATCTCCTATAGTATGTATAAACTATGATACATCGGTTGCACTATAAAAAATATTAAAATTGGTGTTTGTGGGTGATGAAAATATTTTTTATGATTTGATTAAGATAAAAAACAATTTGACCAAGATGTCATTCCTGCGAAGGCAGGAATCCAAGAATTCTAACTGTCAAGAAAGTGGTTGTCGTTTGATTCCTGCCTTCGCAGGAATGACAGATCTATGAACTACTTTAGTAGTGCAAGTGCGCCTTTATAGATCGGTTCATCAATAAAGCCGTACTGATCATCACTGAAGCCGGTAACACCCTTCTCTCGCTCTTCTTCAAAACGGTCAATGATGTATTGTGCTCTTTTTATTGCTGCATCATCTATACCAAGCGTTGCTTGGACCTGTTCAACCTGCTTAGGTGAGATACACCCTTTAGCATCAAAGCCCATCTTCTTTTCGAGTTCCAACCACGCTTGGAAGCCTGTCTCATCTCTGTAGTCTTGATAGACAAAAGAGACTGGTTTAACATCAAGAGATTTACTTGTAAGTATGAAGTGTGAAAAGATGTGGTGGATCAACGGGTTGTCTACTTGAATAAGCTCTTGTGAAAGACTCATATCTGCAAAAAGGTCCAAGATCCCAAGGTAAAATGTAGTAACTCTCTCACTTACCTTTAGTTCGGAAAGGTTTAACCACGCCTCTTTGGTCTCGATAGAGAGGTGGAGTTCTATCTCACTGTCACACAGCTCTAACGCTCTGCTGACATCAGCCGGTGTTTTGATCTTTGGAACACGAATAGCGTCTGGTCTGAAGCTGTTAAGCAGTTCTATCTCGTCTGCACCACCCTCGTCTAAAGCATTGACACGGACGATGATCTTTTTATCGCTCTCAGCCAAGGCGCTTAGCGTCAACATCACTAGACGCAGTGCATAGGGTTTCATCTCAGCAGATACACCATCTTCTAGGTTTAAGATGATGGCATCTGTAGCCAGATCAGGGATCTTGTTTAGATGTTTGAGGTTATGTGCTGAGAGCATCAGCGGAGATTTGAAATCGGATCTTCGGTTTATTGTACGTTTTTTCGGAAAGATAAACTCATCCAAAACATCCAGATTTTGACTGTCGATCGCCTCTTGGATGATGTTGGCGTCTCTAATCAACATTCTGATCTTCCTCTGGATGAAGGTACATATAAAGCGTTTTGATCTCTTGCTGGGTCAAGAAGTATCTTGGCATCCCTTTTTGGCGTTTTTTCATGGCTGTATCGAAGCTTTTAAAATCAAGTTTATTAATAGCAGGTGGACTAAAAGACTTTTTTTCACCCTTGTCTTTGTAAGTGGCGATAAGCTTGCCTTCACCTTTTTCACCATGGCACTTAAAACAGCCTATGCCTCTTGGACTATGATAGAGCTGTGAGGCATACTCTGATTCGGTTATAAACGAAACATCAGCGCTGAGGGAATTAAAGAGTAAAAAAAGTAGAGCAAAAGCCGATAAGCTCTTCATTAAAAGCACCTTGTTAGACATTAGCCGATATAATATCGAAATTTTAATGTAGGACTCCTCTAAATGCAGATTCTTGATGGTAAAGCACTCTCAAAAAAGATCGAAGACCAAGTCGCTAAAGATGTTAAAACACTCAAAGAAGAGACAAGCCGTACACCGGGCCTTGCTGTTGTCTTAGTAGGCAGTGATCCTGCCAGTCAAGCTTATGTCGGTATGAAGAAAAAAGCGTGTGATCGTGTAGGTTTTTACTCTGTAACGCATGAGATGCCGGCTGACATCTCTCAAGACGCTATTGAGAACACGATCAAGATGATGAACCAGAACCCAAGCATCGACGGTATTTTGATCCAACTTCCTCTACCAGAACAGATCGATACAACAAAGCTTTTGGAGCTTGTAGCACCTAACAAAGATGTAGATGGTTTCCACCCGTATAATGTAGGTCGACTAAACACTGGGCTTGATGGCTTTGTACCTTGTACACCACTCGGTGTTATGGAACTTCTTGCTGAGTACAACATCGATCCAAAAGGGATGAACGCTGTTGTTGTCGGTGCATCTAACATCGTTGGCAAGCCGATGGCGGCCCTGCTCTTAAATGCTGGCGCTACCGTGCAAGTGACACACATCTATACTAAAGATCTTAAAGCCTGTACACTTAACGCTGACATCATCCTTGTTGGTGCAGGTGTTATCAACCTTATTAAAGAGGACATGGTCAAAGAGGATGCTATTATCATCGACATCGGTATCAACCGTGCACCAAACGGTAAACTGGTCGGAGACGTTGACTATGAAAATGTCGCACCAAAAAGTTCATACATCACACCTGTTCCGGGTGGTGTTGGACCAATGACCATTGCAATGCTTCTACAAAACACACTACGTGCTGCCCAAACACACGCTAAAGAGAGTTAATGAAACAAAAAGTCTATAACGCTGCCGCAAAAGCTTACCGCTTTTCAAACTCTTGGACAGGTACGATCATTATCGTACTTTTCATCATCTTTTTTGTTGCACAAGCATTCCGCATACCAAGTGGTTCTATGAAAGATTCACTGCTTATCGGTGATCACCTTTTTGCCAAGAAGTTCGCTTACGGTATCCCTACCCCGCACATCCCTTTTCTAGAGATCCCTGTTGTTCCAGGTACTGATGGGCATATCTATGACGGTGACACGCCTGAACGTGGCGACATCGTTATCTTTCGCTATCCGCATAACCAGAACCTTCACTATGTCAAGCGCTGTGTCGGTCTGCCGGGCGACAAGATCGCGGTACGTGACAAAGACCTTTACCTTCATCCACGAGAGGGAGACCAGTACGTTAAAGAGCACTATAAAGATTTCGAGATCATGGTCTTCGGCGGTGAACTTTGGGTAAAAAATCCTTACCAAAAAGCACATCCTGGTATCCATCATGATGAAAAGATCGTTAATAATGGCAGATACCCTCAACCTATCTTTAATTTCGGTCCTGTCTTAGTCGATGAAGACCATTACTTTATGATGGGTGATAACCGTGACCACTCAAACGACAGCCGTTTCTGGGGTGCTGTACCATATGGACTGGTTGAGGGTACACCTTGGTTTGTCTACTTTAGTATGGATGACAACTACATCATCCGCTGGGACCGTTTAGGTAAAACACCGAAAGACCTTGAAGAAGGTCCACTTCTTGACAGAGCGGTTGTAGAACGTATAGAACAAGATAAAGATGACCATGGACTCTATTGATCTAATAAGGATCGCAACAGCGGTCCTGGCTCTTCTTGTCGCTATTATCGGTCATGAGATCATGCACGGTTGGGTTGCCTACAAATATGGTGACATGACCGCTAAAAATGCCGGTCGTCTTTCCATCAACCCAATTATACATATCGACCCTGTCGGTTCACTTCTTGTACCTGGTATGATGTATTTTGTTCCAATGCTGTTTGGTTCAGATGGCGGTTTTCTTTTTGGCTGGGCTAAACCGGTACCTATCAACACTCGTACTGTTGTTGGCAATGGAGGCTATAACGCTGCTATGCAGGTGAGCCTTGCTGGTATTACGTACAACTTTATTGTCGCGGCCTTAGCTGCTGCAGTATTACTATCTATGTCACAGCCTCTTGTTAGTGACTCCATGATGTATGTATTCGCTTACCTTTTAGTAATGCAGATTGTTATTATCAACGTGGTGCTAGGTGTTTTCAACCTCCTCCCTATCCCTCAGTTTGACGGTGCACACTTTCTAATGTATACCGCATTGAAATACAATTACAATGCTGTTGCTGAGTGGTTTTACAAGATGGAACGTTACGGTATGATCATTGTTATTCTTATACTGATCACACCTGTTCACCAATACGTTCTGATTGCACCTGTACAATTTGTACTCAAATTTTTACTCGCTTAAAGGAAATTATGATGAAATTTTATGTTGCTACTGACCACGCCGGAATCGATCTAAAAGATATTACTGTTGAGATGCTGCGTTCTAAAGGCCACGAGGTTGAAGACCTCGGACCATTTTCTAAAGACCGTGTTGATTACCCTGACTATGCTGTCAAAGTGTGCGAGAGTGTTTTAAAAGATCCTTCAGCTCACGGTATCTTGATCTGTGGTTCAGGTATCGGTATGAGTATGTCTGCTAACCGTTTCCACGGTATTCGTGCTGCACTTTGCCACGATGCATACACCGCGACAATGGCACGTGCACATAATGATGCGAATGTTCTCTGCTTCGGTGAGCGTGTCGTTGGTGTCGGTGTTGCTGAGTCTATTATTGACGCATGGATAGCAGGTTCATTTGAGGGCGGTCGTCACTGCGGGCGTGTTGAGAAGATCGAAGCGATCCAAGGTTAAGTCATGACATTAAGCCAAGAACAACGTGCCATAATCGAAGGTGCTATTCGTGATATCCCGGACTTTCCAAAACCGGGCGTTATCTTTAAAGACATCACAACTATTTTAAATAATGCCGAGGCATACAGAACCCTGCAAGAGCATATACGAGACCGCTATCAGTCATACAACCTTGACTATGTTGCCGGCATTGATGCCCGCGGGTTCATCTTTGGTGCGGCGCTTGCACGTGATCTTGGTGTAGGTTTTGTCCCTATTCGCAAAAAAGGCAAATTGCCTTACACCACTGTCTCTGAAAAATATGTTTTAGAGTACGGTCTTGATGAAGTGGAGATCCACATCGATGCTTTTGAAGCAAAAGAGAACCCACGTGTACTGCTTATAGACGATCTTATCGCAACTGGCGGGACAGCAAATGCTGCCGCTTCATTGATATCTAAAGTCGGTGCCACTTGTGTCGAATCATGTTTTATCATGGGGCTTACCTTCTTGGACGGCATCCAGAAATTAGAAGAAAAATCACCTGTTTACAGCGTTATAGAGGTTAATTAATGTATATCCCTTCACCATCAAAATTTGATCCGGACGAAAACGGCCATTTTGGCATTTTCGGTGGACGTTATGTCCCTGAGACCCTTATGCCAGCACTGCTTGAACTCAATGAAGAGTATAAAAAGGTCCGTTTTAACAAAGAGTTCTGGGCAGAGGTAGACTACTACCTCAAAGACTATGTAGGTCGCCCTTCACCGCTGTACTACGCTGCAAACATCTCTGAAGAGTTGGGTGCCAAGGTCTACCTAAAACGCGAAGACCTTAACCACACTGGGGCACACAAGGTCAACAATGTCATCGTTCAAGGGTTATTGGCCCAACGTCTTGGTAAAAAGAAAGTCATTGCGGAGACAGGTGCCGGTCAACACGGTGTAGCAACAGCAACCATCGCTGCCCTGCTCGGTCTTGAGTGTGAGATCTTTATGGGTGCCAAAGATGTTAAACGCCAAGAGCTGAACGTCTTTAGAATGAAACTGCTTGGTGCTAAAGTCCATTCGGTAGAGAGTGGTTCTAAAACCCTTAAAGATGCCATGAATGATGCCATCCGCCACTGGGTTACCAATGCGCGTGACACCTACTACATCATCGGTACTGTTGCAGGTCCACACCCTTACCCAATGATGGTACGTGACTTTCAAGCGATCATCGGCAAAGAGGCTCGTGCTCAGATCTTGGAAAAAGAGAGCCGCCTGCCGGACCATATCATCGCATGTATCGGCGGTGGATCCAATGCAATTGGAATGTTCCAACACTTCTTGGAAGATAAAAAAGTGGAGTGTATCGGTATTGAAGCCGGCGGGCACGGTGTCTGCACTGATAAACACGGCTGTTCTCTTATGATGGGACGTCCCGGTGTTCTGCACGGGCAGATGTCGTACCTTCTGCAAGACGATGACGGTCAGATCCTGGAAGCGCACTCCATCTCTGCTGGACTTGATTACCCGGGTATCGGGCCGGAACACGCTTTTCACAAAGACAATAACAACATTACTTACGATCATATCTCTGATGAAGAGGCGCTTGATGCCTTTGTATGGCTCTCGCAAAAAGAGGGTATCATCCCTGCACTAGAGAGCTCACACGCTATCGCTTACTTGAAAAAGATCAAAGATATCGAAGGCAAACTGATCATCGTCAATCTCTCCGGACGTGGCGATAAAGATATGATTCAGGCAAAAGACCTTCTGCATTTCGACTAACAGTTAGGTGAGTATGACTCGCCCCTGTTTTTACACGTCTCTTTAAATATAAAATTATAGATAATCGAAGGTATACAGATGTCTGTACTGCTTACAAGCAATGACACTGATGCCAGTAGACCACCTAAAACATATCCTGCAACCATATGTCCTGCATAAAACATAGTATTTACATACATATTGATGTTAGTAGATAGTTGAAAAAAGTTAGATTGTTGATTAAAAATGCAATATGAGAGAGTGTATATCTTTAAGTAGTGGACTGACCACGAATCACTTCCCTTTTTTCGGGTAATCAAAATAGAGAATCTTTCCGCTGCCTCCATCAACTTTCTTCCACGCACATTCAAAAGAGATCTGGACGATAGCACATGCCGGCAGTGTAATATCTGACCCGCTTAAATACCCTGCCAATACCTCCCATGTTGGGTTATGCCCTATCAACATCAGGTCTTTCACATCTTCATCCATTGCGCGTATAATATTGATGGCACTTGTTTCATCCACATTATATAGTGCTTTATCAAGGACCAATTCTGATCCGAGAGCGTCAGCAAATGCCTTGGCGGTTGTCTCTGCACGAAGCGCATAAGAAGATATCATTATATCCGGCATATAACCACGCTTCTGCAATCTTTTTGCCATGACAGGAGCATCTCTTATCCCTTGCTTGTTCAGAGGACGTTTTCTGTCAGTTACATCTACAGACGGATCTGACTTAGCGTGTCGTAAAAGGGTAAGTGTATGCATTAATATCTATTAACTATCATCGTTCGAACCGGACTATTTCTGTACAGAAGTACACATTAAAGCGTCCAGTCAACATTATAAACAGTTGTCTCACCGCTTTGTACGTTAACACCTATCTGAAGCTGATTATCCACATTAAGACCATTTCCATCATACTCGGCAATGATGAGGTCATAGCTGCCCTCTGCAAGGAATGAGAGTGTATATGAACCATCCTCTTTGACTGCTGCACTTGTAACCGCATTTTCAAAATCGTTACCAGCTTCTGCATCAGGGTCTAGGTCGTTTGATGATTCGTAAGCATAGACCACATAGGTGTTACTTGCATTAAGCTCATTTATACTTCCTTTGATAGCACCGGCTTCATCTGTGACGACAAGTCTGATGGTCGGTTTCAATTTATGGTAAACATCCGGTGCTTTACCCGTCACTACAATCGATTTTCGCACATCAAAATCAGCGGTCATTGTCACAGTACCGTTAATAGGCACAACATAATTACCTATTGCTTTATAACCTGTATTTGAGCCACTAGGTACATAAAGAGTCTCATTTCTATCACCATCGAATTCGATATAGCACCCTGTATTACTCTTAGGACGTTTTGTCTCTTCTGCAGCATCTAACATAAAGCGTATCTGCGTATATTCGCCTGCAGGCATTT
>JAUWLG010000139.1 GCA_030613795.1 Helicobacteraceae bacterium | reverse complement strand
ACTTTGTGTATGTCTGATCTCTTCATTGAGAAGGATAATGTCAGTCACATCTTGACGGATGGCAATGTACTCGATCAACTCTCCTTTATCATCAAAGATAGGCGATATCGAGGCATTAACCCAGTAGGAGGTGCCATCCTTTTTTAGACTTTTAATAATACCGTTCCACTTTTTACCCTCTTGAAGAGTATCCCACATGACTCGAAAAACCTCTTTAGGCATATCGGGATGATGAACAATACTGTGGGGACGGTGTAACAGTTCATTAGTTTCGTAGCCGGATATATCGCAAAATGCACTGTTGACGTAGGTAATAATGCCCTGTTTGTCTGTTTTTGAGACGATGGTGCTGTAGTCAATAGCTTCTTGATAGTTTTCAAGTTGTTGATGCTTCTTGGTTAACTCTTTTGAGCGGTTTAAGGAGATGATCAAAAGTAGGATTAATGTCAGCGCGCCGCCAATCCAGAAAATAAGATGTTGTATCAGAGCATTTTTTGTCTCTTCTTTAGTTTTCAAAGCATCGATTTGAATCTGCTTTAAACTCTCATTAGCTGTGGTGTGAATGCTGTTTACAGTACAGGTGGAGAGTTCGAACCACTGCATAGGGGTTAGTGTGACCTTCTCTAGCAACCCATTCATAACCGTTTTTATAACGGCCTGAGTTTGATGCATGCAGTTTTGTTTTTGCATCTCTTTGAACAGGGTCCCTGTTTTTACTGATTGATGCATCTGTGACTTATTGATTAGAAGATGATAGAGGGCATTGTGCGCAATGATCTCTTGATAATTTTGAGCAGTTAGGGTTTTAGTAGCTAAGGCAGTACCGATCTTAGCCCGTAATTGACCGGCATTCTCTTGAACGTTTTTTAGTAAATGATATGTTATTAGGGCGTTTTTAATTCTAGTGTCGTGTGTATTGAAAACTAGGTTTTCAGACTGCAGCATGAGTTCTTGAATGAGTAGCGTATACTGTTTAAATCTCTCTTCCTTGCCTAATTTATGAGCATTTAGTTTTTGTAGACGGTTGCGTTTCTTGATTAGCGTTGTTAGGTCTAGTACCGACGAAGTGGTGTTGAGAACTTCTGTTGTCGCAAGATGCTGTTTTCCAAGAGCAGCTAAAAATTGTTCGTTTGGGGCTGCCTGATAAATAGCAGTCAGCCCACGCTCTTTTTGAAGCTCAGTAATGATCTTATTTATCTGAATGATATTTAGAAGGCGTTTTTCGATTAAGGTGGCGTTATCAAACTGATCCTGATCTGAACTCAGATCATTCCAGGCACTATAAATGGTCATGAATGCAAAGAAGGTTATAGCAATAACAAACGCAATTTTATTTTGTTTCATTAGAATTTTACTTTATAAAAAATTATTTAATATATAAGTAATTCTAACAAAATCCTATATCAATATTATCACAATAATTGATAATATCTTAGAATCACATCAAGTATAATGTTTGTTTATCGATAGAGACTTGCATTAATATTAATAAGTTTATTTTATAAGAATATATAATGTGTATAAATATGACTTTGATGCATAATAGTAAAAAGGACATTTATCTAGATATTTGAATTGAATGACTAAGTCTATGTCTAACTAAAGGATAGCAGATGAAAGAGGATACTTTTAGTATTGCTGTAATCCAAGCTTCTCCTGTGTTTATGGATAGAGAAGCAACGATAACTAAAGCATGTAAACTGATTATTGAAGCGGCTGAAAATGGTGCCAAAATGGTTCTTCTGCCGGAGGTCTTTGTTCCCGGATTTCCGGACTGGATATGGAATGTTTCGGCCGGTCAGATGGGGTTGCATCAACAACTCTATGCAAAGCTGTTAGAACAGTCTGTCACAATACCGAGCGATGCCACCGACAGACTTTGTAAGACCGCAGAGCAAGGCGGTATTTATGTCATGATCGGGATCAATGAACGAAACAGCGGATCTAGCGGAGGAAGTTTGTACAACACACTTCTCTATATTGATGCAGAGGGTAAGATCATGGGTAAGCACCAAAAACTTATACCGACTGCTCCGGAACGTACGATTTGGGCTTATGGCGATCCGAGTGGGGTCCATGTATTTGATACCCCATTATGCAAAGTAGGCGGATTGACATGTTGGGAAAATTATATGCCTTTGGTACGTTATAGTCTTTATGAACAAGGGGTAGAACTTTATCTTGCCCCTACTTATGATGAAAGTGAGGTATGGAAGGCATCCATGCAGCATATAGCCAGAGAGGGACGTACCTATGTCATTGGCAGCTGTATGGTCTCTAAAAAAGAGGATGTCATCGCCCAATGTCCTGAACTTGAGCCTTTCTATGAATCGGCAGGAGAATGGATCAATACGGGTAATAGTATTATCGTCGATCCCAATGGTGACATCATAGCCGGGCCGCTGCATGAAGAGGAGGGTATACTTTATGCTGAGATGGATCTAAATATGCTTCGCGGCAGCAAATGGAACTTGGATGTTGCCGGACACTATGCCCGTCCTGATGCTTTTGAACTAACTGTTCGACGAGATACTAGGCCAATTATAAGAGACAAAGAAAGGCAGGGAACGATAGAGGATGAAACAGGTTCAGAAAAAGAGGAGTAGGGAGGATGAGGTATTGACTTATTCAACACTCTTTTTGTCAAGTACTCTGTATAATATTGCTCTTATATTGCAAGCACCTTCCCACACTTCTACTCCCCTCTGAGACTGACTAGGGTTTTTAGAGGTGCCCTTGAGTGTGATCGCAAAACTCTTATTTAAAAAATACGCTCATAACGTTAAATCATTTATCTACAAATAATTACATAGACTGCCTCCGCCTTCCTCCTAAAATATTTTTTAAGAAAATACATAAGTGATAAAGACCTGTCATATTATTATGAAATATTATGATAACTTATCTATAAGCAGTAAAAAGGTTTTCTGGTCTATGTTTGGAAACAGTTTTTACAAAAGAGGTTATTCAGATCGCAAGAAGTACGACATTATTGATCGTAGCGTGATATTGATCAGTGGTGTAGGTACTCTTTATAATGATAATAGATCATAAAAGGAGATCATTATGGAACATACACTCATGACACTGCCTTATTCATACAAGGCACTCGAACCCTATATGTCGGAGGAGACACTCTCCTTTCATCACGGCAAACACCATGCCGGCTATGTCGCTAAGCTTAACACCCTCATCAAAGATAGTGAATATGCTGAGATGTCACTTGTTAAGATCATTAAAAAATCGACAGGCCCCATCTTCAACAATGCGGCGCAGGTATTTAACCATGACTTTTTTTGGCATGGATTGTTAAATGAAGAGACGACACCTTCTGTCGAATTGTCAGACAGTATTGAACAGCAATTCGGTTCGATAGACGCATTTAAAACGGCTTTTATTGATGCCGGAGTATCACTTTTTGGCTCCGGTTGGGTATGGCTCAGTGTTGATCAGGAAAAGGTGTTACACATAGAACAAACATCTAACGCAGACAATCCAATCGTTTCAGGTCGAGTTCCATTAATGGTTTGTGATGTATGGGAACATGCCTATTATCTTGATCATCGTAATGGAAGGGCAGAGTATCTGATAAACTGGTGGCAACTGCTTAACTGGCACTTTGTATCGGATAACTTTGCAGAGCAAAAAGAGAAGAGAAATCATTACTACATCCATGAATGTAATGAAAACACAGAGGTCTGTGACTATATGTCTGACCTTGAGGAGGCTGAAAGGGTATCATCATAAAACTGATGACAAAGCCATAACGAAGGCTGAAAGGAACTGCAATGACACCGCAAGAACTGCAGCAATATGACGGCAAAGAGGGATGAAAAGCCTATGTCGCTTATCACACTGCGAAACTGCAACAGACGTTTAATGATTTAAAGTAAGTTTTATTGAGACGGGAATATAAAAAGTGATGGAGTATTTATAAAGAGCAGAGCGTACCTAGTACGCGTTTAGTGCCTTGTTGATCTGAACATAGGCTTCAACCGGTGTCGACTCAAAATAGGCGATGTTGTGTTTTTTAGCAAAGTCACGGGTCATCTTTTGCACTTTTAAGAGGTTGAAACGCGGTGCTTTTGGAAAGAGGTGGTGTTCGATCTGCGTGTTAAGCCCACCGTAAAACCAGTGTACCAGCTTGCCGCCTATAAGTGAACGGGATGTACGCATCTGCAACTCCATCCAACTCATATCTTTTACCTCTTCAACGGTAAAGACCTCACAGCCTAAGTGGTTGGTAATAAATCCATAAGCCAGCCATACTGAAAGGGTAAGGTAGAGTGTCACAAAAGTGATAAGGGCATCACCTAGAGGCAAGAAGTAAAAGATCGGACCCCAGATGATCGGCCAGTGCAACAACATTAAAAAGAACTCACCGTAGTTTTTATTTTTAAGCGAAAAGCTATAAGACTGTGCAATAAAAGCAGGGTACATAAAGAACATCGAACCCCAGAAGAGAAGACGTTTAAATTTTTTGATAAAAGGTGAACTCCCACGGTTGTTTGGTGTAAACGCACCGTCAAGTGCCATGATGTCTTCATCTTTTTCAATAGTGTTACAGAAGTGGTGGTGGTTGACGTTGTGTTTAAAGTCCCACCATGATGATGAGTTGCTTAAGATGATCGCAGAAAACGGGTAGCTTAGTTTAAATGAGAGTTTTTTACTTTTAAAATATTGTGTGTGTAAAATATCATGAGAGACAAATACGGCACGGGTAAACAGCAAGGTCATAAAGAGACCAAGCAAGATAGGATTCCAAAGAGTAAGGGTGCTGTAAACAACAGCAAATGAGACAAAGACGGCGACCATCTC
>JAUWLG010000083.1 GCA_030613795.1 Helicobacteraceae bacterium | reverse complement strand
ATTTTACTAACACTGCTGATGAGTTCGTACTCAACTCTATCTTCTGCTCCACTGGGTACTCCGCCACAGTTTAATGCAGAGGCGCAAAAAACTGAAAAACTCAAAGATGGACAAAGCATCGTCTTGGGTAAATTTAAAAGCAGACAAGCTGCAGATTTCCAGTTAAGCTCACTGTTAGACTTTATGGACAGTAGCTCTAAGATAGTCAATTTAGAGTTGGCACATGGATTTGATTATGCGGTAAAAGAGGAGAACGGTCTCTATGTTGTCAGTATTGAACCTTTTGTGAGCGATGATGTCCTAAATGATGTCTTAGAGACTGTCAAAACACGTTATCCAAAAGCGCATGCAGAATTGTGTATTGAATGTGTCAGAGAAGAGTTGCTCAAAGCTAAGGCGCAACAAAATGTAGACCAAGAACAAGAACTGTTGGAAAATGCGATTGCCTTAGAAGAGGGCAGCGGGCATATCGAGGTACGTGTTGAAGAAGAAGTTGTCGTAGAAGATAAAACTGTTAAGGCAGAGCCGACCTCTGTTGACCAACCTTTTAAAACTGAGTATATTTTTTATGGAGTAGGTGCATTAGCACTGCTGCTTCTAATCTTCTTAGTAATGCGTAAACCGAAAAAATCTTCGGATAAAGAGCTAAGAGAGATGTATGCACAGGCTCAAGAACTTGAAAAAGAGATGGGCAGTGAGACAGAAGAGAGTTCGAAAGCTACACACGAAGAAGTTACAACCAGTAATGAACCTGTTGTACCAGATGAAGTAGTGATCGAAGAGAAAGAGGAAGTTGTCCCTGTCAAAAAGAGAGCAGTCACACCAGAAGCAGCACCTGAACCTGAAAAGAAAGTCGTACCGGAAACAGTTGTAAAAGTACAGCCAACCGGTGAGCTTAACCATAAACTGCGTGAACCAAATAGAGATATTGGCAGTGTTACCAAAGAGAATTTTAAAGAGTTTGAAGGTCTGCGCCTTCTGATCGCTGAAGATAATCTTATTAACCAAAAAGTTATTGTCGGTCTCTTGAAAGAGTCAGGGATCAATATTAAAATTGCCAATGACGGCCAAGAGTGTTTAGAGATCTTAGCTGAAGACCCAAATTATCCGATCATTTTGATGGATGCACATATGCCACGTATTGATGGTCTTGAAGCAACACGTCAGATCCGTGCAAATCCGGCTTATAATCACATCACGGTAATGGCACTCAGTGGTGACACCGGTGCGGATGACGTTAGAAAAATGCGTGAATCCGGTATGGAAGAGCAGTTGGAAAAACCGCTTAAGGTCGCAGCGCTTTATCAGGCCCTGTATTGCTATTTTGATCCAAATACTCTCGGAGGTCCTGCAGATGAGCTGCCTGAGATCCATCTGGACAACTCACTTGGTCTTGAGATGCTTGGAGGCGATGTTGAACTTTACCATGAGATACTGTCTGAGTTCCAGTCACTCTATCATGACTCAGGTGAGAAGCTTGAGATATGGCTTAAACACGAAGATTATGACAGAGCTAAAGCACTGCTTCTTGATGTTAAAGGGATTGGTGAGAGTATTGGTACGCCAGAACTTACGCAGACGGCGGAAGAGTTTAGAGAAGCCCTCATCGCAAATGAGAGTGATAAGTATGCACAATTATTGAAACTCTACCGCTCACAACTACAATCTATCTTAGCAGATATCGCAGAGGTTTAAACCTCTGTACCTCTATTCTTAGGCAAATACAATATGAAATATCTTTTTTCTCTTCTTTTTTTAGCCCTTTTTTCACCGCTGTTTTCAGCAGAAAACTCTTTACATAAAACCATTATTGTTGGAAGTTTTCTTGTTTCTCAAGATGCCCTCACTGAGAAAGAGGAGTTTGAAGCGTGGGCAATGCGTTTAGAACGTATTACGTCACTGCAAGCTAAATATGGCTTTTATTTTGTGACCAGAAAGTCTGGACCGTACCAGGTCGTCGCTTTGGAACCTATAGACAGTGAAGCTGTTGCAAATGAACTTTTTGAGTTGATAAAGCCAGTCTATCATGATGCCTTTGTCTCTAGAGTACGCTCTAATCTTCTATTATCAGCATATGCGAGTGGTGAAGTCTCTGAGCAGATAACTCCTTCTCAAAATGCGAGTGCCGCTACGCTAACAAAACCTGAAGTAACGCGCACAGAAGAGCAGACTCCTTCAGCGTCTAAAGAGCTTGTGCGTGAAGCTAAAGTCGAGCCTGATGACACATTCTCGGGGAGTGCTGTTACGAATGTCGAGATAAAACAAGAAGAGTCTTCATCACTGACAATGTATCTTTTGGCAGGGGTGGTCTTCTTATTGATTGTTGTGATCTACCTTTTACTTCGTCAACGTAAATCTGCAATGCATGTAAAAGATATTGAAGAGAAGATCATCTCCTTAAATAATTCAAATGATGAGCTTAACAGTGTAAACCTTGGATATAAAGATTCGATGGTAGAACAAGAAGGGCTCATTGAAGAGATGTCCGGAAAGATGAAATATCCAGCAAAAGATATTTTAGGTAAAGCTGACAAAATATTCGATACCGATCTAACTGATAAACAGACTATTGAGTTGCGTAACATTCGAGATTCGGGTCAAGTTCTTTTCGCGATCGTTGATGACCTGCTTGACTTTATGAAGATTCGTTCTAACAAACTTGAGATCGATGTAAAACCGTTTGATATAAACGAACTGCTTGACATTGTCGTACATTCAGTATTGGAGCGTATTGAGAAAAAAGATGTTGAAGTAGTCTTTGATATCGAGAAGAGCGTACCTCCTCGAATTATCGGTGACCCTATCCGTATTGGTCAGGTTTTGACAAATCTGCTTGAAAACGGGATCAAGTTTACCAATGCGGGTGAAGTGAGACTACATGTCAAACGTCTGAGCCAAACAGAAGAAAATATTCAGTTAATGTTCGAAGTGATTGACACGGGTGTAGGTATCCCTGAATCTAAACTTGATGAGATATTTACGCCGTTTTATCAGATCAATAATAATAACAGTGCAGGGTTGGGACTCTCGATTTCAAAAGCGCTTGTAGAGATGATGGGTGGCGAGATCTTGATATCGACAGCGCTTAACAGAGGATCGACCTTCACCTTTGTCCTTGGTCTTCAGGAAGTTGACGTTGAAGAAAAGCGCCACTACCACATGCCAGATAATGTGTATAAAACACGCCGTATATTGATTGTAGATTATCATGACAATGCAGCGACTGCGATGAAAAAACTTCTTGAATATTTTCATAATGAGGTTGATATCTTTTCGCAGTCTGAACTGGAGTCAATGGCGCCAGACTTAAGCAGTTACGATATGCTCTTTATCTCTGAAAAACTGCTCACATTTGATCTTATCAAACAAATCGATCCACTGAAAACCAGTAGTGATATTAAAGTGATCGTTGTCGGCAGTATGCTTCATCAAACAAGCAATACAAATGTTGTGGAAAAATTGGCAGACAGTCGTATAATGAAACCGGTCAATCAACAAAATATCTTTGATCTATTTGTCGATTTCTACGGTGATGAGGCGATAGAACCATTTCAAGCACCTGATGATGAGGCGGACGTGTCAACGTCAATGCCGCGTATTGTGATCGAACGTACGCAAAAACAAGATGTCAGTAAAGATGACTTTGTTGTGTTCAGCGGAGCTAGGGTCCTATTGGCCGAAGACAACATTATCAATCAAAAAGTGGTTAGCAGTCTCTTAAAAGAGAGTGGGGTAGAAGTTGATATGGCAGAAGAAGGAAAGATCGCTATTGAGATGGCACAGAGTATAGAATATGATCTTATCTTAATGGATGTCAATATGCCAATTATGGATGGCTATGAAGCGACAGAACGTCTTAAAGCCTCACCAAAGACAGGGCATATACCGGTTGTTGCCCTCTCAGGCAGCACGATGCCAGATGAGATCGCAGAGATGAGAGCGTGCGGTATGGATGATCGACTGGAAAAACCGATAAAAGTACAAGAGCTTTTCTCAGTGTTCAGCAAGTACCTTAAGTTCCATCCTGTCTCTGAAGAGGTTGTTGAAGAGTCTATACCAGATCAATTTTATGAAATTGAAGATGGTCTTGAACGTTGCGGCGGAGATGCAGAACTCTATAAAGAGTTAGTAGATGAATTTATAAAGCTGTATAAAAATTCTGACAAAGCCTTACAAAAACTTTACAATGAAAAAAATTCGCGGGCGATGAAAGAGATGAGTCTTGACATTAAGGGTGTCAGCGCCAACATTGGAGCTTATGCCCTAGCCGTTGCCGCTAAAAAGATCAATCAGTCTAGTCTTTCAAGTACGAGTATGCCAAAATTTATAGAGAAATATAGAAAGACACTGCAAAAAACACTGAATGTATTGACATCACAGGGTAAGCGTGCGTAGTTTCACATGCTTTTTAGCTCTCTTTTTTTATAATTGAGACCTCTGAATAAACCTGACGTTCTCAGCAGATTGAGAAATGTACTAGTGCAAGGCGAAAGTATGCAAGAGCTACTAGTAGCTTCAAGTGCTTTCAACGAAGTAATAGTATGTTTCTCTATCTGCCCTTCGGGAGGACTTTACAGAAGCAATCTTGTATATAAAGAGCTAAAGCTCAATGCAGGGTGGCACTAAATGCCACATCGTGAAATTTTCTATCCTCGTAGCTATGGCTATGACTCAAAAAAAGTTTTGCACAATCTCACTTCTGTAAAACCCTCTGAGCATGCCAGGTTTGTTCAGAGGTCTCAATACAGTAAAACTCGGAGTATGCAATAGAGAATCACAAGTCTAGTCCAAACGCTTTACTCTATCCTTGCAATTTCTACTGTATAATCCGAGTTAAAAAGTATCTATAGATGAGAATTGACAAATATTTAAATGCCGTAAACATCACAAAACGTCGTAGTGTTGCACAAGATATGATCAGCTCAGGCGTTGTATATATAAACGACAAAGCGGTCAAAGCGAGTAAAAATGTTGAGATCGGCAGCGTAATCACCATCGCCTATCTTAAAGGGGCTAAGAAGTATGAAGTTCTGGCCATCCCGACAACCAAGTCAACACCAAAAGCAGAACAAGATAAATATATCAAGGAATTGTCATGAATTACGATGATGCGTTTAAAGCTTTTACATCACTTTTTAACCATGAGATGGGTGACGCAGAGATGCGGGAGTTTCTGATCTCAATGAAGCTCGATGAAAACACTTCAGTCGATGCTCTAGCTGCTGCGGCGACAGTGATGCGTTCCAACGCTATTGCTCTGCCTGTTTCTGAAGAGCTTCGTCCAAAACTGCTTGATGTCGTCGGTACGGGCGGTGACAAGATCGGTAGTTTTAACATCTCCTCAACAGTTGCACTTTTATGTGCCTCTATGGGCTCATACGTAGCAAAACACGGTAGTCGCTCGATTACCTCAAAGTCAGGTAGTGCCGACATGTTTGAATCTCTGGGTGTACGTCTTGACCTAAGCATCGAGCAGAGTGCAAAACTGCTAGAAGAGAGCGGGTTCACTTTTATGTTCGCGCAGAACCATCATCCGGCAATGAAGTTCATCATGCCGGTGCGTAAGAGTATTAGTGAAAAGACGATTTTCAATGTTCTTGGCCCATTAACAAATCCTGCGGGTGTAGAGAAGATTATGCTTGGTGTCTTTGATAAGGTTTTTGTACCGAAGATCGCTCAGGCACTCCAGATCAACAATGTCAAATCAGCCATGGTTGTCAGTTCGAAAGAGAAGATGGATGAGATCAGTATCTCAGACATTAGCTATGCTGCGCGTGTGACAGAGAGTGGAATTACTGAGTATGAGATAGACCCGACAGAATTTGGTATTAAACGCCAACCACTGGCATCTATCGTTGGCGGTGATGCAGACGAGAATGCACAGATCCTACATAATATCTTTAATAACAGAGCAACGGAGGCCCAACGTGATATTGTGATGATCAATGCAGCCAATGCATTTATCGTGGATGGTAAGGCGCGTGACATACAAGATGGTTTGGAGATAGCAAAAGAGGCACTTTTGAGTGGCAAAGCAAAGGCTAAACTTGAGCAGATCATTCAAGTGAGTCAAAAACTGTGATAGAGTTAACATGTTCGCTTGACCAACTCCAAGATGTAAGTGAAGCAATTGCTAAGTCCTTGCCCAATGGCGGTGTTGTCATCTTACAAGGTACATTAGCTGCAGGGAAGACAACACTGACCCAAGCTTTTGCTAAGTATTTAGGCTTGGATGAAGCCGTTACTTCACCAACGTTCTCACTTCAACAGTGTTATGGTGACAGGCTCTTCCATTACGATATCTATAATCAGGGACTCGACCATTTTCTCTCTTTGGGTATGCTTGAGGAG